>CAZDND010000284.1:0-1541 GCA_964506825.1 uncultured Syntrophothermus sp. | reverse complement strand
CTTATGAGAAAAATTGTTGCGTCGATACTACTGGTGACCTTTATCTGGGCGATGAACCCGGTTGCGGCTGGGGCCTTCACTGACACCCGGGGTCACTGGGCCAAAAAAACCATCGATCATTTGGCCGCTCGGGGGGTGCTAGCTGGAAAAACCAATCTGATATTTGCACCGGAAACCCCGGTGACCCGGGCAGAATTTGCCACGCTGCTGGTGGCATGCCTGGGGTGGGGTGATGAAGCGCAGGTGCTTAAGAAAGGGAGTTCCACCTTTCAGGATGTTGCGCCGAATTTCTGGGCCAAGGGCAGCTTGGAATTATGTTATGAAATGGGGATCATGGTTCCAGACCAGGAGGGGCGCAATTATCCGCTGCGAAGCATATCGCGGGCGGAGGCAGCGGTCATGGCCGTAAAAGCCCTGGGTGCTAATGGCACCCAGGATCGGGTCTATCTGGACCAGGACTCGATTCCTTCCTGGGCGGTGGACAGCATTCCGGCCGCCGGTGAGGCCGGCATCATGAAGGGCTATCCGGATAATACTTTTCGTCCCGGGGGGCAGGTGACCCGGGCAGAGGCCGCTGTGATCACCGCCAATATCATGCAATATTACGGAGAGCTGTATCATGGCAGCGGTGAACTGGTGTCGCTGGACCGGAGTAAACGCCGAGGTACGCTCGAGGTGGAAGGAAAATCATATACCTTTGAGCTGGCTGAGAATTTTATAACGGAAACCCTTTCGGGAAGGGCGACCCTGCAGCTTCCGGCCAAATGCCTTTTCGATCTTAATGATTCCGGGGATTTGGTTTATTGCCGGGAGATCGAAAACGACGTCCTGCCCCAAGGAATGATAACTGCCACAGAATCGGTCTTGCCAGAAAAAACCATCGGAGATTCCCTGGGTCTGTGGACAGGAGACGCTGCCGCCGGTAATGAGATTAGTGGAGCACCAACGGGCGGGTCATGGATGGAGCCTTGGGCGGAAGCTGGTGCCGGCACGACAGTAGATGTACGCCTGTCCGGGACCTTGAACAAGAGCGAGGTAAGAGCGGATGTCCTGCGCAGCCTTTTGGATGTAGATGGTACCGGGGTGAAGGTGGCGGTTATAGATTCCGGCATCGATGCGGGGCATCCCGACCTTCAGACGACCCCAGACGGACAGCCCAAGATCTCTGATTGGATAGATTTAACGGATCAGGGGCGGGTAGAGCTTTTACCGGTTGGAGTAGACCAGGGGAACATAGTCGCAGCGGAACGAGAAATCAACCTGGGCAATAATAGATCGCAAAGCGGCACGGCTCGTTATGGCTTTCTCCGTCTGTCCCAGTTGCCGGTGGAGATCACCATGGCTGAGGATGAGCAGTTGTTGGTGATTGCCCTGGATACCCAGCAGGCAGGAGTATATGACAAAGTATTGGTGGACACCAATGGAGATGGCCGCCTGGAGGATGAGCAGGCATTATCGTTGTTTTCCAAAACCCAGGATTGGGATAGCCTGCTGACCTTTTATGATCGGCGGCCATTGAATTTTGTGGTCAGTGATTTGAG
>CAZDND010000283.1:0-1576 GCA_964506825.1 uncultured Syntrophothermus sp. | reverse complement strand
CTCTCAGGCCGCGAAAATTATCTTACCATGCCTATATCTCTCCAGTCAACCTTTTATTATCATCCACTCCGGTGCCGGCCATTTGCCGATCAGATTTCGCGTTTAGCGGCCGGCGTCGGCACATCCTCAATATTTATCCTGGAAAAGAAAACGCCCCACAAAATCATTTCCGAATGTTTCTGTGGGGCGTTGGATATCTTGGGGCTCCCTCCGAGCTGCCTGCTCGGTTCAGGATCAAGGAGATCTAAATCCTCTTATCCCTTGGCTAAGCGGAGATAATTTTCGTATCTCTCCCGGGCGGACTTAGCTGAACTATCGAAGAGTACCTCGGCCCGGTCCGGGAAGGAGGCCACCAACGATGAATAACGAGTTTCTCCCATAATAAAGTCGCGGTATGAAGCGGTTGGTTCTTTGGAATCCAGAGTAAACGGATTTTTGCCTGCTTCTTTGAGCAGAGGATTGTAACGGTAGAGATGCCAGTACCCGGCGGCCACCGCATTCTTTTGTTCCAACTGGGTCTTGCCCATCCCCAACTTCAATCCGTGGTTGATACAGGGTGAGTAGGCGATTATCAAAGACGGTCCCGGATAGCGTTCTGCCTCGATCAGGGTTTTGATCAATTGAGTCTGGCTGGCGCCCATGGCAACCTGGGCTACGTATACGTATCCATAGCTCATGGCCATCATACCCAGATCCTTTTTCTTGACCACCTTGCCGGAGGCAGCAAACTGAGCAACTGCTCCGGTGGGAGTAGACTTGGATGATTGGCCGCCGGTATTGGAATATACTTCGGTGTCCAGCACCAAGACGTTGACATCTTCATTGGATGCCAGTACATGGTCAAGGCCGCCGTAACCAATATCATATGCCCAGCCATCGCCGCCTATTATCCATTGGGACTTCTTTATCAGGAAATCTTTCTTGTCCAGCATCTCTTTAACCAGCGCCGACTGGTTGCCGTCAGCGGGCTGATAGGCCTCCAGGGCGGCAATCAAGGCGGCACTGGCGGTTTTGGATGCTTCTCCGTCCATCATATTAGCCTGCCAATTGTTGACCGCTTCTTCAACAGCTGCCGGAACTCCCGTCTGAACAAGTTCCTTGCCCAATTCAGAAAGCTTTTTGCGCATCTGTTTTATTCCCAGATACATCCCCAACCCGTGTTCCGCATTGTCTTCAAACAAAGAGTTGGCCCAAGCAGGACCCCTGCCAAACCGATCTTTGGTAAAGGGCATCGAAGGTGCTGCGGCGCTGTAGATCGATGAACAACCGGTCGCATTGGACACCATCATACGATCCCCAAACAACTGAGTCACCAGTTTTATATAGGGAGTTTCTCCGCATCCGGAACAGGCTCCGGAAAACTCGAACAAGGGAACCTGAAACTGACTGCCTTTGATCGATTCTTTGTTGACCAGGTTGTCCCGGGGCTCCAAGCTCAAGGCATAATCCCAGTTCTCCTCCTCGTTGACCTGGGTGGCCATAGGCTTCATTACCAGCGATTTTACTTTGCTGGGACATACCTCGGCGCAGCTTCCGCAGCCGGTGCAATCCATAGGGGCTACCTGGATGCGGTAGT
>CAZDND010000282.1:0-1581 GCA_964506825.1 uncultured Syntrophothermus sp. | reverse complement strand
ACAACCTGCTGCTGGAAAAGGATGGCCCTCTGGCAATCATAACCATGAACCGTCCCAAGGCCCTGAATGCTCTGGATGAGGCAACCTTGACCGAGCTGGGCCAAGCGGTGGACCTGGTGGCTGCGGACGGGGATATCAAAGCGCTGATAATCACCGGTGCGGGCAACGCCTTTGTAGCCGGAGCGGATATCGCAGCTATGTCCACCAAGACAGCATTGGAAGGCAAACTGTTTGGTGAGACGGGCCAAAATGTATTTCTAAAAATCGAAAAGCTGCCCCGACCAGTGATTGCGGCCATTAACGGATTTGCTCTGGGCGGCGGCTGTGAGTTGGCCATGGCTTGCGACATCCGGCTAGCTTCCACCAAGGCCAAGTTTGGCCAGCCTGAAGTAGGTCTGGGAATAGTACCTGGTTTTGCAGGCACCCAGAGGCTGCCTCGTCTGGTCGGAATCGGATTAGCCAAAGAAATGATTTTCACCGGAGATATCATCGACGCCCAGCGAGCTCTGGAAATAGGCCTGGTAAATCGAGTGGTGCCAGCCGAGGAACTTATGGATGCGGCGAAACAGCTGGCCCTTAAGATTGCGGACCGGGCTCCCCTGGCGGTTCGCTTCGCCAAGCAGGCCATCAATGAGGGTATGGAAATGGACATCGAAAGAGGACAAATGGTCGAGGCTGATCTGCTGGGGTTGCTATTTGCAACTGAAGATCAGAAGGAGGGCATGAAAGCATTTCTGGAGAAAAGAAAGCCTGCCTTTATAGAAAAATAGATGATCCGCAGGGGGCCTCTCGATTTATTGCAATAATATGCAAGAAGTTGCAGAAGATGAAATTTAGCACCGGGAACGGCCGATCTGGCAAACAACTGATTGTTTGTCGGGTCGGCTGTAAATTATTCCTCTAGAAAAGTCCAATTTCTATTTGCAAAACGATGCACATCTATGTATAATTATGAGGAATTTGATGAGCCAGGAGGCGTAATGAATGATAAAAGCAGTAATAATCGGGGATGGTTACGCCGCAGCCGATTTGGTAAGAATCCTGTCTGTCCACGAGCACGTCCAGGTGGCGGCTATTACCAGTACGGAGAATATAGGACGGAAATTCAGCGACGTATACCCGCATATGACCGGACTGACGGACTTGACTCTGAAGGCAACTGATCCTTCAGAGTTAAGAAACGAAGGCGAAGTAGCGTTTCTCGCCTTGCCCCACGGCCTGTCGGTGCCCATAGTGGCGGAAATGTTGGAGGGCGGAGTAAAGTGCGTAGATTTGGGCGCTGATTTCCGTTTACGAGATACTGATACTTATAAGAAGTTTTACGACCTGGAGCACGCCAGACCAGACCTGCTGAGTGAAGCGGTTTACGGCTTGCCGGAGATATACCGAAGCGATGTGAAGGCCTGCAGGATACTGGCCAATCCGGGCTGTTATCCCACGGGAGCCATATTGGGGCTGGCGCCGCTCCTGCGGCAAAAGCTGATTTCCCTGGGGGGAATCATAGTAGATTCCAAGTCCGGGGTATCCGGAGCCGGCCGCAGCTTGAGCAGGAACGTCCATTTCTGCGAAGTAAACGAGGGC
>CAZDND010000281.1:0-1593 GCA_964506825.1 uncultured Syntrophothermus sp. | reverse complement strand
ACCTGCCCGAAGGCATCGTCTGATTCCGGGATGGCTCCTTCTTCATCCACCCAGGAAGCAGTCCCTTTGCTGGCCACTACCGGAATCTTCCGGTCGCCTGAAGAGGTGGTGATTATGTTGGCTAATTGCCTAAAAATGTTTTCTTCCTGCAGGGCTTCGATCAGGGTGCGTTCAAACTCGTCCGGCACCAGGTAGCCGCCCTCGCTGTCAGTACCGATCTGTAATGCATTCTGCACTTCGAAGCTGTTTTTACTGCGCATAGTTTTCCAAAAAGCCTGTTTGTATTCGTCGCTGGCCCGGCCGGTTTTCTGTTCTCCGTTTACTGAAGGCTTGGCTAAAATCGGTGAGTTCAGCGGTTTGGCCAGTTCCAGGTCCATAGCTTGCTGTCTCTCCAGCCGGTCGATCTCCTTGCCTAAGTTCACCACCTCGGTTTCCATCTTTTCATAAACCGTGGTATCCTCAGCGGAGATCAGACCGTCGCTGCCCCTTTTGGAATCCAGAAATGCCTTGGCGGTTTCCCAGGCCTGGGCTCTTTTCTCCCGCAGCTCCAATATTTTGCTCATTAACAAATCCCTCCTTACAATTTCAAGAGGTCAAGCCTCTTGTCCAATATGGTTATGGCTGATCCGGGTTTCTTTTCCTGACGCGGCAGCTTATTAATTAGCGAGTTGACCACCGCTAGGTTGCTGAAAATGAGGCCTTCATTTTCCGGACTGGACTCATTGGTCGCAGTAAACAGAATCGCATCGGCAAACCCCAACTCCACTGCCTTTTTAGCATTGAACCAGCTCTCCGCATCCATCAGATGCGACAGTTTGGCTCGGGAAAGACCGGTTTTCAGTTCGTAGGCGTTGATGATGCTTTCCTTCACTTCACCTAACATGGCAATGGCCTTCTCCATCTCCCCGCTGTCACCGAAAGCTATGGTCATGGGATTGTGAATCATCATCATGGATACCGGCGACATGAACACTTCCCCGCCCGCCATGGCAATTACCGAGGCAGCACTGGCGGCGATGCCGTCGATTTTCACTTTTACTTGGCCCGGGTAATCCATCAGCATGTTGTAGATTTGGCTGGCAGCAAAAACATCACCACCTGGAGAGTTGATCCAAATGGTGATGTCGCCGTTTTCGCTAAATAGCTCGTTTTTAAATTGTTTGGGAGTTATCTCATCGCCGAACCAGGTCTCCTCGGCAATGGCTCCGTCAAGATAGAGGGTTCGGCTTGCCTCGTTCCTGACCCAGTTCCAAAACTTTCTCTTCAAGGTTTCCCACCCCCGTTTCATTGTTGTTCTTATTGGCAAATATCCCGGCCTCGGCCAGCTTCGTCATATTGCCGTTAATGAGATACAGATCCCCGCCCAGTTCCTCGGGAATCCGATTTAGGTTTTCCAACTCCCGGATGTCATTGGAGGACATCCATCCGTTCTGCCTGCCTACGGCATAGCCGTTCATCCGGCTCTGGTAATCGCCCCTCAGGAGTCCGTCCACGTTGAATTTGATAAAGTAATCCTTCTTCTCACCCGGGGATAAGAGCGCTCTCTGCATAGCCTGCTCCCAGCGCACCACCCACGGATCGAGGGTGTACATG
>CAZDND010000280.1:0-1621 GCA_964506825.1 uncultured Syntrophothermus sp. | reverse complement strand
GTCACTTGTCCCGTATGACGGGTCCTGGTGGCATACGCTCTAAAAAATGAGTTAGAAGGCTGCTCTTGGGGACTGATATCCAGACCTTTCATCTGCAGCTTATCAAGTCCGCGGTTACAGGCCATCTCCATTTCGCGGCCGTATTCTTTTTTTAGAATAAACAGGAAGTCCACCATTTCCGGCAGGGCAAATGATGTCAATCCTTCAATGACTACATTGCGAAGGTCCGCCGGAATCTCGTCAATTATCTCCAGGGCCAGCAGCAAACCTTCATTGGTTTTTACCATATTCCTTATATCCTCACCCAAACCTCTTAATAGATTCCGGGGAAGGATCGGTCTTTTTTTTCTCAATTCTGTTTCGTCTCCTGTACATAAAACTGATTCTCAACTGGATACCTGTATGATAGCCGGATAATCCAGAACAAAATCCCTTTATTCCTATCTTTCCAACTCCTAATGTATCACTACAAGCCTTTGACCGCAATTACTCCCATTTTCGCTCCCATGATACAGTCCCGTCGACCACATACCAGTCCAACCGAACATAATCGATGGCTTCAATTTTGCTTACATATTAGGACCATTGGTTTATTTCCCATCCATATAAGAGGAAATACCGGGGATTACGCGAAATTAGAAATTGTAATCCAAGGTTATTTCGGAAGGGCAGCATGATTCAAGTCAATAAAAAATCTCTACAACCTGGAATGACATTAGGGCGAGACGTATACGCAGCCAACGGCAAAGTACTGTTGAGCAGCGGCATAGTCCTTACGCAGTCGATTATTGATTGCTGCAAGGAGTCCGACTCCGCATCCTTCATCGTTGATTTTGATGGAATGGATGATAATGGTAGCATTATGAAGATAACACTGTCTCCCAACAAAGAGGAAACTATCCTGCAAATCGGGGCTTCTATTGATCTGCTGGGATCGATACGGCATATCGACCTGCAGGACATGCGTGCTACGATTAATGAAGTGGTTAACGCTATCCTATCCAGCCGTGAAGTTCTTCTTCATCTGGCGGAAATAAGGGCTTATGACTATCACACTTTTTCTCATTCGGTTAATGTCTGTATCCTGTCTGTGGTGATGGCCATCAATATGGGGTACAACCGCACCCAGCTAGAAGAACTTGCTATAGGATCCCTGTTGCATGATATCGGTAAGATACGAGTGGGCAAAGATATCATCGACAAGCCCAGTGAGTTAGGACCTGAGGAATATTCGGCGGTTAGAGAACATCCCCAGAAAGGGTTTGAAATTCTCCAATCCTTTCCCGGCATTCCCAAATCCTCAACCCAAATCAGCCTGCAGCATCACGAACGCTGGGACGGCCATGGCTACCCGCAGCAATTGGCCGGTGACCAGATCCACGAATATGCTCGCATTACCGCCGTCGCTGATGTTTATGATGCCTTAATGGCCGACCGTCCCTACCAGCCCGGCTACCCAATTGATTATTCAATCAGCATTATTAAAGGCATGTCCGGAACATTTCTGGACCCTCGATCCGTAGAGGCTCTTTTTGCAAGCATTACCATTTACCCGGTGGTCATCAAAAGAGGCAATTTGGCGACCGGATAGCAAACACACAAATCCCGCATTCGCCTTCCA
>CAZDND010000279.1:0-1634 GCA_964506825.1 uncultured Syntrophothermus sp. | reverse complement strand
ATACTATGATCGTGGAGGACAAACCCGGTCAGGTGGGCAGAATTGGCTCTGCTCTGGGAGAACTGGAGGTTCTGATCAAGAATATACATCTAACCAGGGCCGATGAAGAGGGTCGGCTGGAAGTTGAGATCTTGGTAAATCTCCCTCCGCATGTGGATGCAGAAGAAGTAATCGAACGGCTTTCGGTGGTTGAAGGCGTATTTGCAGTGGAGCGGATAGATTAAAGGACCAGGTGGTTCTGGAGGGCAAGATGCTGAGACTCAATGATTGTTTGGAAAGACTGGGATGTACCCATAGACAGGAACTGGATGAGGCGGTAGTCGGAGAGGTCACCGTTTGGGCCGCCAGGAAGACCTGGAGAATCGAAATCATATCGGAAGATATAATTCCCGCAGCCACTGTCAAACAAATCGAGGATGAAATCAATTCCCGTACGGAAGCATTGGAAGAAGTCCAAATAGTGGTGACTGCTGATGATCCCGCGGCTATGCTCACCAAAATAATGGCTCAACATTGGCAGGAGATTGTGAGTGCGATTGATGCGGATGCTCTCCAGGGGGCTGAATACAGGGTCGATAAGGACCATCTGATATTAGAATTTGGCGCGATAGAGGATTGGGAAAAGGTGATCCAAAAGGACATCTGCATCCAGCTCGAACGCTCTATTTTTGCGTATTGCTGCGTAAATTGCATGGTTTCTGCCCGCCACAATCAAAGCGTTGTTCCGTCCAAGAAACCGTCGCCGGCGATCAGGGAGGATAATATCGTTCCCACCGAAGTTCAGGCCGGCAAAAGACGGGAGGGCGGATGGAAAAAATCCCCGGAAAAAGATCTTTCCGAATATCATCCGGTGTCGCTGGCAGAATTGCAGGAGGGAATGACCAAGGTAGTCATCCAGGGCGAGGTGATTACCAAGAAAATTCGTGAATTGAAAAACGGCCGGCGGCTCACCCTTTATGATGTTACCGACTATAAGGACACGGTAACGCTCAAAATGTGGGATGACGATAGCTTACAGGAGAACACTGTCATCAGGGCATTAGGTGATTTCCATTACGATCAGTTTGAAAAAGAAACCCTGTTTTTCCCCACCCGAACCCAGATTGCCCGGAGGGAGGGCCGTGTGGATCAAGCCCCGGAAAAGAGAGTCGAGCTTCATCTGCATACGACTATGAGCACCCTGGATGGGTTGACCCATATCAAAGCACTGATCGAAAAAGCAGCTGATTTCGGGCACCAAGCACTGGCGATTACCGATCACGGATCAATTCAGGCCTTTCCCGAAGCCTTCAAACATGCCCAAAAGAAAAACATCAAAATATTGTATGGGGTCGAAGGGTACCTGGCGGATGAGCACAAGCAGGACCAATCCCACCATATCATCCTGCTGGCGGCCAGTGAGACGGGGCTGAACAACCTTTACAGCCTGATCAGCGATTCCTACCTCAACAATTTTTATCGTACCCCCCGAATATTACGCCGCCAATTGGAAGCTCGCAGAGAAGGATTAATCCTGGGCAGTGCCTGCGAAAGGGGAGAGGTTATCAAAGCCTGGTTGGCTAACCGTAATTGGGAAGAGGTGAAGGAAATTGCCAGGTTTTATGACTATCTCGAGATTCAGCCTATCACCAACA
>CAZDND010000278.1:0-1637 GCA_964506825.1 uncultured Syntrophothermus sp. | reverse complement strand
GGGATGACTCATCGATTTCGGAAGGCTTCGTAACGGCCAGCCTGTTATTTTGTGTGGGAGCTATGGCCATAGTCGGTTCCCTGCAGAGCGGTTTGAGCGGTAACCATGAGACTCTTTATGCCAAATCTCTGATCGACGCCATCGCTGCGGTTGTTATGGCATCCAGCCTGGGGGTGGGGGTGCTGCTTTCAGCAGGGGCCGTATTGCTTTACGAAGGCAGCCTGGCGATATTGGCCCAGGGGATCGCTCCTTATTTGACCACTACGGTGATCAACGAAATGACCTGCGTGGGGTCACTGTTGTTGATAGGTCTGTCCTTTAATATGCTGCACCTGACGGACCTCAAGGTGATGAACCTGGTGCCGGCCATTTTTTTGCCGATAATATTGTGCATCTTCATGTGATCTCCATGATGATTACCGGGTGATATAAGGAGCATTCCAGAGCATGAACCTGGTTTCTAACCCTGACAGATTAATGTTATAATTCCTCTAATAGCAAGTAATACCAATTACCCCGTCTGACAGCATCTTAGTAATCGGCAGAGGTCTGCAGTGGAACCCAAAGTCTTATCGGACCGGCAAAATGATAGGAGGTGCGCATGGACATATCAGTGGTCGATGGGATCATAGTAGCGATAATTGCCGGAGCAGCCCTGCTGGGCTACAATAAGGGCTTTATCAAGTCTGCGGGTCGGATCGTGTCATTTGTGCTGGGGATAGTTGCAGCATGGGTCTTTTGCATGCCTGCGGTGGATTATGCTGAAAAGCATTTTGGATGGATAACGACCCTGGCGAAAAAATTCGATCAGTGGCTGCCAGCGCTTCGTTTTGATGACCTGATGGGTATTGATTCGGTACTCTTCAATGTCAGTCAGTACGCCCATCAGGGTCTTTCATTGTATGCTGCGCGGCTCCTGCTTTCGGCAGTGATGTTTTTTGTGATTCTGCTGGTCGCATCCAAATTGCTGGAACTGCTGGTGCACCTTGTCGGGATGGTTTTCAACTGGGGACTCCTGGGTGTTGGCAACCGGGTGGCCGGAGCAGCTTTTGAAATCGCCAAGGCTTTTCTGCTGCTGTCAGTAATAGTTGGTTTGGGAATGCCCATTTGCAGACTGTTTTCTACCGGCGGGAAGTTTGTGTCCATGAATACTATGACCCGGCTGGAAGCCTCGATTTTGGTGCCATATCTAGAGAGATTGTTTAGATTCATGGGCGACATTGCCGGATTCTTTTAATAGATGTGGTCCGAGGGGATATAGAATATTTGCGATTTAAGGGGGACCTGGAGATATGACTGAGGTTCAAAAAAGAGCCAGGAATGCCTGGAAAGGGCTAAGCCCTGATAAACAAAAACAGGTAGTCGCTTTCTGCAGCGATTACGCCGGGTTCTTGGACCAGGCTAAAACCGAGCGCGAGACGGTAGCCTATTTAAGGGCTGCAGCTCTAAAAAACGGTTTTGTGCCTCTGGCGGAGGTTGACAAGATCCAGGCGGGGCAAAAGCTGTTTGTGGAACACCGCGACAAGGTAGCAGTGGCGGTAGTAGTCGGGAACGTACCCTTTGAAGAAGGCTTGAATATCGTTGCTTCCCACGGGGATACCCCCCGGATTGACATTAAGGCGGTGCCTTTGTACGAA
>CAZDND010000277.1:0-1673 GCA_964506825.1 uncultured Syntrophothermus sp. | reverse complement strand
GGAGAAACCAGCAGGGCCCGCAATCGCAAGGTTGACGGGCCTTGCTTAGTTCATAATGGCGTCGCATAGCCCCTCAAACAAGGGGACGGTTCTCTTGTTTGACTCTGGCTTAGCGTTCCCAATATGTGACTTGATCCCGGCGGTCAGCCTGCGGTGATTTCTATTTTCCCAAACGGAGGATAACACACGAGAACCACAAGCAAGCAGAACTTGATCATTGGCGCCATAATGTTCCTAAACATGAGACTGAAGCGGTAGCAATTATTTCCTCGCTTTCAGCCGGCCTACGATCTTGTTGAAATCCTATTTTGGCTCGTTTCATACTAGGCAACCAGGTGAGTATCTCCAGGTGATCTTCCATCACTGATGGTTTCCTATACCGTGCATAGACCTCGCTTAGGAAAATATAAAACCCCTGAGCGAAGTAACGCTCATTGAGGTAGTCGAACCCTACATTAATTGGGTGCGGGATTCTTGCGGGGGCAACCTGTTATATCACAACTGTGTGTTTGGAAATGGCGAGTGAGTCCAAAGAGGTGTATCGGATGCAATTATCAGCAAGAAACCAGTTGAAAGGAAAGACTGTAGAAGTTTAATCGGACCGTCATTTGAGGGAAATTAATCATCTGACGGTCATTGATTACATTCATGATCCTTGTTAAATAAGTTAAACAGTTTTGGACATATGTCAATAATAGTCTATAATAAAATCATAAATAACATATGTCAAAAACCATTAGGAGGCGATAGATATGCCAAGAGGCGATGGGACAGGTCCAGCTGGAACAGGTAGGGGTGGCGGTATCGGTAGAAAAACTGGAACGGGAGCTGGCAGGGGGAGAATGGGAGGCCCTGCAAATGCAGGCCCAGAAGGTTATTGCAAATGCCCAAACTGTGGCGAAAAATCGATACATTTGCGGGCGGAGCCCTGTGCAAGCATTAAGTGCCCGAAATGCGGCACGACAATGGTTAGAGCTTAAACAAATCGAAATGAGAAGATTATTTTACCCGGAAGAGCTGGAACATGACCAAGGGGTCATGGAGTAATCGGCAGAATAGATTTAGGAGGATGCCATGAAGCGAATGTAGTTGGATATGGCACTGGACCCGGTAGAGGATGTTGCAGAGGATCAGGTCTGGGATCAGGACATGGATGTGGGAGAGGAAGCAGAAGATTTTTTATTGTAGAAACGGTTGTATTGACTGACAAATAATTTCTGACAGAAAAAGATTTGCTTCCAAAAATACTGGGTGTTGTTAGTAAACAAATAAAATATGTAAGATGTTAAAAAGTGACGGGGGCATCCTTGTTACTTACAAATTTATAAGTATTAGAGCATTATACTTCAAAAAAAATTAGACGAAACAATATTATGGTAATAGATAGGAGAAAAATATGGACTGGAAATATGAAGATGGACGCATTTACAGTGATGATGAAAAAGGGGAATTGATGGCGGAGACTACCTATGTTTATAAGGATAATGGAGAGATAGATATAGATCATACCTATGTTAATCCGATTTTAAGGGGTCAAGGCGTGGCTGGGAAGATGATGCTGATTGTTGCTGATTATCTAAAAAAAGAGGGGCTTAAAGCTACGGCTACGTGTTCATATGCCAATATTTGGCTAAAAGAGCATGAGGCTTCATACTCGGATATCATCTCCAAAG
>CAZDND010000276.1:0-1681 GCA_964506825.1 uncultured Syntrophothermus sp. | reverse complement strand
CCCAACCGGTTCAGGGCTTGCCCCAGTCCAATGGTTACCGTCGTCTTGCCTTCCCCAGCAGCTGTCGGGTTAATAGCTGTGACCAGAATGAGTTTGCCTTGCGGTCTATCCCGCAGCCTTTCCATGGCCGACAGGGATATTTTGGCTTTGTATCGCCCATAGGGTTCAAATTCCTCCGGCAGCAATCCTGCTTTTTCCGCAATGGCTTCGATTTTTTCCAGTTGGGCCTCCTGAGCAATTTCCACATCCGTCTTCATGGGGCAACCTCCTTTGTGAAATTCTCGAATTTCTACAGGAACAAACAAATCCGGTGTCGTAAGGCAACCGGACTCATGTTTTTGGGCAGGTTGATATAATTTTTTGAACATGCAATCTGGTTCAGCTGCCGGGTATCACCCTCAAACAGCTCTTGCATCATTTGATTTCCGCAGCAGTAAAAAATAAGGCGGTCTCGCGCAGGGCAGCCTGGGATGAATCAGAACCATGCACGACGTTCCTGGACAAAGTGTGCGCCAAATCCCCGCGAATAGTCCCCGGCGCAGCCTCCGCCGGGTCGGTGCTACCCATCATCCCTCGCACCGCCTTGATCACCCCCGGACCCTCCCATACCATTGCTACCACTGGGCCGGAGGTAATGAACGCCACCAGATCTTCAAAAAAGGGTTTACCCTGGTGTTCAGCATAATGTTGAGCGGCTGATTCAGGGGTGATGCACATCATTTTCATGGCCGCCAGGCGAAAGCCTTTGTTCTCCAGTCGCTGTATGATTTGCCCGGTCAAACCTCGGGCTACCCCATCCGGTTTGACCATAAAAAACGTCTGTTCCATGGTCAGACCCCCTCGGTAAAGCTATCCACGGCCGGAACCGCTGCAATTTCGGAAGAACCAATTGTCTCCATTGTGCCCTCGGCCGGCTCGTCCGCGGCGGGCTCCACACCTTCCATTATCTGGCGGAATTTCTCCCCGTCCAGGACCTCTTCAACCATTAGGAATTCGGCTACCTGGTGAAGTTTATCCACATTGGTTTCCAGGATGCTCTTGGCTCGTTCATAACTTCTTTCCACGAACTCATGAGCTTCCTGATCAATAGCGTAGGCTATGGCATCGGAGTAGTTCCTTTCATGGCCCAGGTCCCGCCCCAGGAACACTTCTTCCTGCCGGTGCCCGAAGGTCAACGGCCCCAGGGTTTCACTCATGCCATATTCGGTAATCATGCGGCGAACGATTTCGGTGGCCCGCTGCAAATCGTTTTGAGCCCCGGTGCTTATCTCGCCCAGGGCAACGCTCTCCGCCACCCGTCCCCCCATGAGAATTACCACGTCATCCAGAAGGCGGCTTCGGGTCATATAGTTGCGATCCTCTTCCGGAAGCAGCAGCGTATAACCTCCGGCCCTTCCGCGAGGAATAATCGAAATCTTATGCAGCTTATCGGAATGCTCCATGAAGTAACTGACTACTGCGTGACCGGCCTCATGATAAGATACCAGGCGCTTTTCCTTGTCAGAAATCACCCGGGATTTCTTCTCCGGTCCGGCAATAACCCGCTCGATGGCTTCCTCCAGCTCTTGCATCCCCACCTTGGTCAGGCCGCGGCGGGCGGATAATAAGGCCCCTTCGTTCACCATGTTGGCCAAATCAGCCCCGGTGAATCCAGGGGTCCGCTTGGCGAGGACTTCCAGGT
>CAZDND010000275.1:0-1771 GCA_964506825.1 uncultured Syntrophothermus sp. | reverse complement strand
AGGGGCGCCAGCCCCATGGAAGGTTCATCCATCAACATCAGTTCAGGCCTGGCCATGAGCGCCCGGCCGATCGCCAGCATTTGCTGCTCTCCTCCGCTCAAAGTGCCCGCCAGCTGTTTGCCGCGCTCCTTGAGACGGGGAAACCGACGATAAACGTCATCCATATCATCCTGGACATTCTTTTTATCCTTGCGTAAAAAAGCTCCCATTTCAAGATTTTCGATTACCGACATGGTGGTGAAGACCCGCCGGCCTTCCGGCACCTGAGATATTCCCAACCCGACAATTTTTTCAGGCGGGACTTTGGTAATATCCTTGCCTTTGTAGGTCACCGTTCCTGATTCGGGGCGGAGAATGCCGGATATAGTCCTGAGAGTGGTTGTTTTGCCCGCACCGTTAGCGCCAATCAAGGTAACAATCTTGCCCTCTTCAACCTGAATGGATAATTTTTTTAAAGCATGGATGGCCCCGTAAAAAACATCTATATCGGATATCTCAAGCACTATTCCACCTCCTCTCCCAGGTAGGCTTCGATAACCGCCTTATTATCCCGAATATCACCGGGCAGGCCCTGGGCGATAATCTGCCCGTAATCAAGCACATATAATCGCTCGCAGACACCCATCACCAGGGACATATCGTGTTCGATCAGCAGGATGGACAAATCAAAATCATGCCGGATCCATTGGATCATTTTCATGAGTTCCTGGGTTTCCTGGGGATTCATACCCGCAGCGGGTTCATCCAGGATGAGTAACCGGGGATGGGTCGCCAAAGCCCTGGCGATTTCCAGCCGGCGCTGCTCGCCATAGGGCAGATTGCGGGCCAATTCATCCCGCTTATGATCCAACTTAAATATCTCCAGATACTTCAGGGCTTCCTCTTCGATAATCTCCTCGCCCTTGAAAAAGGCAGGGGTGCGAAATATCGAGCTGATCAACCCATAGGTGACATTCTTGTGGGTGGCGATTTTGACATTGTCCAATACCGATAGATCGTTGAACAGACGAATGTTCTGGAAGGTCCGGGCGATACCCAGAGCGCAGATTTTGTAGGGTGGAAGGCCCGCAATATTTTTCCCGTTAAACTCAATCGTCCCCGAATTAGGTTTATATACACCGGTGATCAGGTTAAAAACAGTTGTTTTGCCCGCTCCATTGGGGCCTATCAGGCCGACCAGTTCACTGGCTTCCATGACAAAATCGAAATCCAGCACCGCGCTGAGACCGCCAAAGGATTTATTGAGTCCCTCTATTTTCAGGAGGCTCATTTGCGCCCACCTCGAATCCTGTTCAATGTCTGCCGGCTGAATTCCTTATTGCCCATCAGGCCCTGGGGACGGTAGATCATAACTACAATCAAGGTCAGGGCATACAGTATCATCCGGATTGCGGGGAAAGACTGCAGCGCTGCGGTCAGAGCCGTAACGAACACAGCGGCAATAATCGCGCCGGTGGTACTCCCCAGGCCTCCCAAAACCACCATGACCAGAATGTCAAAGGATTTCAGAAAATTGAAAGTGCCGGGCTTGATTATATAAAAGAAATGGGCATACAGAGCCCCTGCCAATCCGGCAAACATAGCCCCAATAATAAAGGCCAAAACTTTGTAACGGGTAGTGTTGATTCCCATCAGCTCGGAGGCAACTTCGTCCTCACGAACCGAAATTATAGCTCTTCCATAGCTGGAATTGATGAGGTTCACCACTACCAGGATTGTCAGGATCATAGACCCGAACAGCCATGGCCAGGTGGTCAGCTTGGTTATGCCC
>CAZDND010000274.1:0-1774 GCA_964506825.1 uncultured Syntrophothermus sp. | reverse complement strand
CGGGCGCTTAATGCCTATGAAGGCATGTACCGTACTTATTCCATTACTACTAAAACATCACCTTCAGCCACTTGCTGCCCTACTTTGACCTTGATCTCCTTGACAACTCCGTCCTGGGTTGCGTATACCGGATTTTCCATTTTGATGGCTTCGAGGATGATTACTTCGTCATCTTCCTTGATGGTCTGGCCTACCTCGACCAGGATCTCGATAATTTTCCCTGCCATCGGACTTTCGATCACTGCCATAACAGATAACCTCCTCCAACTATTTCCCGCATTATTATAACCGAATCAGACAGAACCAGCCTCAACCAGACAGACTCTTTTTAGAAAATCTCTAAACACGCCTCCCATGACTCCAACCCATTACTTCAATACACTGAGGAACATCCCCGCGGCAACCGCTGTACCGATAACCCCAGCCACATTGGGGCCCATGGCATGCATTAGCAGGTAGTTCTTTTTGTCGGCCTCTGATCCTATCTTGTGGGCTACCCGGGCGGCCATGGGAACCGCTGACACGCCGGCTCCGCCAATGATGGGGTTGATCTTTTCCTTTAGGAACAGGTTCATGAATTTGGCCAGCAGTACCCCAGTGGCAGTGGAAGCGGCAAAGGCCACACATCCCAGAACAAATATGTATAGTACCTGCGGGCTCAGAAACACCTCAGCGGGCATGGTCGCTCCAACTGAGATCCCCAGAAATATGGTCAGGATGTTCATTAGCTCATTCTGAGCCGTCTGGTTCAAGCGCTCCACTACCCCCGATTCCCGCAGCAGGTTGCCGAAGCAGAACATGCCCATCAACGCCGCCGCGTCCGGTACTACCAGAATGATCACGATCGCCGTGATGATAGGAAAGAATATTCTTTCTCTCTTGGAAACCTTGCGCAAGGACTTCATGCGGATCTTGCGCTCTTCCTCGGTTGTCAGCAGCTTAACGATTGGCGGCTGGATGACGGGAACCATGGCCATATACGAGTAGGCTGCTACTGCACAAACGCCCATCAGATGGGGCGCCAGTTGGGCAGAAAGGAAGATAGTGGTAGGGCCGTCAGCTCCGCCGATTATACCGATGGACGCCGCCTCTGCCGGCGAAAATCCCAGGGCCAAAGCCCCGAAAAAGGTCAGATAGACGCCCCCCTGAGCTCCAGCCCCCAGCAACAAAGTCTTGGGGTTGGCAATCACCGGACCGAAGTCGGTCATGGCTCCAATCCCAAGAAATATCAAGGGAGGGATGATGGCCAATTCCTCTCCGACATGGTAGATACGCCACAACAGTCCAGTACCCTCGGTCATGATTTCGGAGGGAAGGTTGACCAAGAGCATACCGAAGGCGATTGGCAGCAGCAGCAAGGGTTCGTATTCCTTGGCTATTGCCAGATAAATGAACAGGAACGCAATTCCCCACATGACCACGTTGCCCCAATAAAGATTGTCAAAAGCCATTGTCGACCATAAATTAAGAAGAATATCCACTGCCTATACCCCTTATCATCATTTTTCAGCCTGGGCGGATTCCTGTCGCTTATCCAAATAGATGGCCAGTTTTGAACTAAGTTTCAGCATGATCAGCAGGAATAACATGACTGTGAAAACTCCCGTAATCCCCGATATAAACGTAATCATCGGCAATGACATATTCTCCCCCCTTTGGCACGCAATTTAAAGCGGTCATCAGCTTATTATCCATCGACTACATAGATCTCAGGCTGCCTCTGCCTGGAACCAACCTGGACACGGTCGGCCGGCCTGTCAGGCGAGTTGACGCA
>CAZDND010000273.1:0-1782 GCA_964506825.1 uncultured Syntrophothermus sp. | reverse complement strand
TGCCGCCCAATCCCAACCTGCTCAGATGGTCAACCTTACGGCCGCCAGATGCTTCTCTCCCCGGATCACCTGCCGACCTGGGATCAAGCAATCCGCTTCGCGAAACGGAGGGTAGCAACGGTTATGAAGAAGACCGAAAATACCAGCAGGGACACTACTTGTCCCACCAAATATTCAAAACCGATCCCTTTCAGCACGATGCCCCGGATGATGTCCAGGTAATAGGTCAGCGGTATGACACAGCTTATATAGTAAATAACCTTGGGCATGGCCGCCCTGGGAAACATGAATCCTGACAACAGGATGCTGGGCAACATTACAAAAAACGACATCTGGAAGGCCTGCATCTGGGTCTTGGCAATATTGGAGATCATTAAGCCCAGGCCAAGCGAGGCGGTGATGAAAAAGAGTGTCAGCACATACAGCTCGAACAAACTACCCCGGATTGGAACCTGAAAAAAGACTACCGCCACAAGCAGGGCTACGGTTATCTGCAAATACCCCAGCACTATGTAGGGAATTATCTTGCCGATCATCAGCTCCAAAGATTTTATGGGGGTGACGATCAACTGTTCCATGGTTCCACGCTCTTTCTCCCGGACTATGGCTACGGAAGTCATTATTACCATGGTCATGGTAACTATCACCCCAAGGATCGCGGGGACCATGTAATGGGCAGTTATCCCATCCGGGTTGTACCAGGGCCTCACCCTTATATCATAAGGAGCCGCCTGGATCTGCATTTTCCCAAATAGCTTTTCCTGGGATTTCATCAGGCCGATGGAATTGGCTATAGCGATGGCCTGGTTGGAAACCATGCTGTCGCTGGCATCCACAATGATTTGTACCGGAGCGGATTCATCCCTTTGAAGCCGTTTAGAGAAATCCGGCGGAAAGATGATTCCCACTCTGGCACGGCCGCTGTCTATTGCCTCGTTGACTCCGCTAAAGCTGCCGACTGTCTCCGTGACATCGAAATACCCCGACGCGGAAAAGGACTGGAGCAGGTCGCGGCTTTCCAGGGACAGGGACTGGTCGAAGACCACCGTGCTGATGTGTTTGACCTCCGTCTGGATGGCATATCCGAACAGCAGCAGCTGGACCAGCGGCAGCATAAATATCAGTGCCAGCGTCATCCGGTCACGGCGCATCTGAATAAATTCCTTTTTAAGAACTGCGATTATCCTGTGCATGGTCGACCACCTCTCATTTGCGGCTGCTCAAGGCGATGAATACGTCCTCTAATCCCGGTTCAATGGGATGCGGTTCGGCGCCGGCATCCCGGCGGAGCCGCTGGGCATCCCCTGGTTCATTCAGCAGAACATGCAGCACCGGACCATGAAGCGAGCATTCCCTGACATAGGCCAGCGATTCAATTTCGTCGATGCGTTCCACCGCTCCGGGAATGCTAAGCTCCACCATGTAGCCTTTTATTACATCATGCCGCAAGCTGCCCGGGGTATCAAAGGCAATCAATCGCCCCTGGGAAATAAATGCCAGGCGGTCACAACGCTCCGCCTCGTCCATAAAATGGGTGGTAACGATAACCGAAGTACCACGGTTGGCCAGCTGCTGGATGATATTGAAAAACGATCGGCGGCTGGTTGGACTTACCCCGCTGGTGGGTTCATCCAAAAAAACCATGGCCGGTCGACTGATCAACGCGCACCCCAGGGCCAGTCTTTGCTTCCAGCCAACGCTTAAATGGCTGACTAAACTGCGCCTGCGATCGGCAAGATCAGCCAGTTCCAGCATCTCTTCCTTACGACTGTTCCTCTCCGT
>CAZDND010000272.1:0-1804 GCA_964506825.1 uncultured Syntrophothermus sp. | reverse complement strand
TATTCATTAAGAATTACTCATCTCGAGCCCTGCCCGAAAGAGCCTGACTCCGGAGTCTGATTTCTATCAAAGCAAAGGGGGGAGATAGGTGCTGAAAAACGAAGATCAGCCAATTGCGAAATATCGGGAAATCTATTTGGCCGGTGGGTGTTTCTGGGGAGTTGAAAAATATTTATCGCAAATAATAGGGGTGACAAAAACCGAGGTTGGATATGCCAATGGCCAGCCAAAGTCCCCAACCTATGAAGAGGTATGCTCCGGAAAAACCGGTCATGCTGAAACAGTGCGAGTGGTTTATAATTCGGAACTGGTCAGTTTAGAATTCATTCTTCGTCTTTTCTATGATGTAATAAATCCGGTATCGGTCAATAGACAGGGTAATGATTGCGGCCCCCAATATAGAACGGGAATATATTATGTTTCCTCCTCTGACCGAGAAATTGTGCTTGCATCAATACGGGAACTTCAAAAGAAATATGAGAGACCAATCGCGATCGAAGTAAAGCTCCTGGACAACTATTACCCCGCGGAGGAGTATCATCAGAAGTATTTGGAGAAAAACCCCGCAGGATATTGCCACATTGGTGCGGATAGATTTTTGATGGCAAAAAACGCCCGGGACAATGGCACAGAGTATCGTCGCAAGACCAAGGCAGAATTAAGCGAGGTTCTGACGGAGATGCAGTTCAACGTGACTCAAAACAGCTTCACTGAACCGCCTTTCCAAAATCCTTATTACGATCAATTCGAACCGGGAATCTATGTTGATGTGACTACTGGCGAACCGCTGTTTACTTCGAAAGACAAGTTCGACTCCGGGTGCGGGTGGCCCAGTTTTTCAAAACCCATGAAGAAGGAACTGATAAGTGAACATGCTGATTTACAACTTGGCATGAAAAGAATTGAGGTACGCAGCAAGACCGGTAACGCTCACCTGGGACATGTTTTCAATGATGGCCCAAGGCAATTGGGTGGTTTGAGATATTGTATCAACAGCGCCGCCCTAAAATTCATACCGGAGAGCAAGATGGAGGAAATGGGATATGGACATCTACTGCCCTTTATCAATGAATAGATTACAACAACTGACAAAAGGCTTTGGGTCGACGGCGCCTCGATAATGCCGAGCTGGTTGTAAATACCAGAGAAGGATCGAGAATATAATGAAATATTATGAAAATATAAACAAAATAAGTGAAAGTGATCATTTATAGGGTTGACTTACGATATCAGGGACGGTAACCTAAAATTAAGCTCCAAGGAATGCCTGTATCCGAAAGCCTATTGGGTCGCCAAATCTCACCGCAGCAATTCGAATCGCACTATCCCATGCAATTACCATGTTCAGCAGATTTAGAGTCTGATAAATCTTGATGGCCATATTTAAACTCTTTTCAAATCAAACTTTGGGTCAGAACGGATGGCGTTCTGCCCAACCTGCGAATTGCAGTTCATCAGATCTTTTATTGGACATCGCGTTCACCCATGGAAGTCAGGCGGTTTTCTAGAAAACAGGTTTCGGCAGCATGGGTATTAAAATGGACGGTATGAATCGAGTGGACGGAAAGTTGTGCACGGTTCGTTGGAGCTTAAATCATTATCGGAGATTCGAGGTGGTTGAGGAATCTGAGCATTTATGGCATTTTATCCGATTATCCGTTTATTTCGATCCTATTTGGCACTGCCTTCCATCCCTAAGATGGGAACATATCTCGTTGATCAGACAAAAATGATTAAAGGAGGTTGGATTAATGAGTGAAAGCGTTTATAAAATCATCGAGCTGATAGGAACAAGTACCGAATC
>CAZDND010000271.1:0-1813 GCA_964506825.1 uncultured Syntrophothermus sp. | reverse complement strand
GACATTCAAGTTCTGGAAGGTTTGGAGGCAGTTAGGAAAAGACCTGGAATGTATATCGGCACCACCGGTCTCAGGGGACTTCATCATCTCATCTATGAGATAGTGGATAACAGCGTGGACGAGGCTGTAGCCGGTTATTGCGACCAGATAGAAGTAGCCATCATGGATGAAACCCGGATTCTGGTTCGGGACAACGGCCGGGGGATACCTGTCGACATCCATCCCAAAATGGGAATCCCCGCATTGGAAGTAATTATGACCACCCTGCACTCCGGCGGAAAGTTTGGGGGTTCAGGGTACACCATATCCGGGGGGCTTCACGGGGTGGGCCTGTCGGTGGTCAACGCCTTATCCTCCCATCTGAACATCGAGGTGGCCCGGGGCGGTATACTATATTCCCAGAATTACGAAAAGGGACTGCCGGTAACTGAACTAACCACCATTGGTGAAGTAGATTATACCGGGACCAAGATAATTTTTGCTCCCGATCCGGAAATATTTGAAGAGATTGAGTTTTCATTGGATATCGTCTCCCAGAGATTAAGAGAAATGTCCTTTCTCAACAAAGGGCTGCGGATCCTCTTAAGAGACGACCGCCAAGACATCCAAAAGGAATATTATCATACCGGTGGGATCAAGGATTACGTGGCCTGGCTGAACAAGAACAAGGAAGTGGTCAACCAGAAGATCATCTACTTTGAAACCAAACGGGAAGACGTAGTGGTGGCCATTGCCATCCAGTACAATGCATCATATTCAGAGAACATATATTCCTACGCCAACAACATCAACACTCAAGAGGGCGGAACCCATGAGATAGGGTTTAAGAATGCCTTAACCCGGGTAATCAACGACTATTCCAAAAAATCCGGCATCCTTAAGGAACAGGAAGGCAATCTGTCGGGCGAGGATATCCGGGAAGGCATGACCGCGGTGGTGTCGGTGCTGGTAAGGGAACCCCAATTCGAGGGCCAGACCAAAACCAAATTGGGCAATACCCAGGTCCGAAGCATCGTTGAGAATGCAGTCTATGAGAATGTGACGGATTATCTCAACGAAAATCCGGCCGTTGCCAAGAGGATAGTGGAAAAGGCGCTGGCTTCACGACGAGCTCGCGAAGCAGCCCGTAAAGCCAGAGAGCTTACCAGAAGGAAAAGCGCTCTCGAGGTTTCCACCTTACCAGGAAAGCTGGCCGATTGCAGTGAGAAGGACCCGGCATTATGCGAGATGTTTATCGTTGAAGGGGACTCGGCCGGCGGCTCGGCCAAACAGGGGCGCGATCGCAAGTTCCAAGCCATCCTGCCGCTGAGGGGTAAGATCCTCAATGTGGAAAAAGCCCGGTTGGACAGGATCCTTTCCAATGAGGAGATCCGGGCATTGATAACCGCGATCGGCACCGGCATCGGGGAGGATTTTGATATCACCAAGCTCCGTTACGGCAAGATATTTACCATGACTGATGCTGATGTGGACGGTTCCCATATCAGGATCCTGCTGCTGACCTTTTTCTACCGGTTCATGCGGCCTTTGATCGAGCAAGGGCATGTGTTTATCGGCCAGCCTCCTCTGTACAGGCTCCGGCGGGGAACTGAGGACCACTATTTTTACCGGGAGCAGGAGTTGGACGCTTTTCTGGCTCAACAGGAAAACAAGAAATACCGGATGCAGCGATATAAAGGTTTGGGAGAAATGAATCCAGAGCAATTATGGGATACTACCATGAATCCGGATAACCGTACCATGCTGAGGGTTACCATCGAGGACGCGACGGAAGCGGAAATTTGGGAAAAGCTTATGGAGCCCGTTGTGATCA
>CAZDND010000270.1:0-1826 GCA_964506825.1 uncultured Syntrophothermus sp. | reverse complement strand
GTCTCGGTGCCGAGCCCGAAGCCCAGCAGGCGGTAAAAGTGGAGTTTTGAGAGGGGTTATAGTATTCATGAAATTGCCTCGCCTTGAATTCAGGAGACTCATACTTGGGCTGTTGGCGGTGGCGGCGATGATATTTTGGTTGCCCGGCATCGCCCAGGCGGAGAGATCCTTCTCTATGCAGTCGGTGATTGTCGATGCTGAAGTCCTGCCTGATGCTTCCATGCGGGTAACCGAGCGTCTGACCATAGATTTTTTAGGACAATGGAATGGCTTTTTTATCAGCATCCCTCAGGGAACGACCCCTATAGTTGAGGTATCGGTTGATGAAGGCGGTTTGCCCTATACCTTTAATCCTGGCCAGGAATACGGGTCTCCCGGGACCTATCTGCTTAAGACCGATGGCGACGATATAGTGATCGACTGGAGCATTTCGGCGCTGGATCAGGTGAGGACCTTCGATGTTTCCTACCGGGTTATCAATGCGGTCAGCATCCATACGGATGCTGCCGAGCTGTATCGAAAATTCATCGGCGATGCCAATGAAAATGATATCGTCACCGTTCAGGTAAACCTGAAGCTGCCCCCTGGAGCAGACAGGTACCAGCAGGGAGAAGACATCAGGATTTGGGGACATGGACCCCTGCAGGGCGAGGTGGATTTCAGTGGTGACGGTATAGTATGGAGGGTCGACAACCTGCCGGCATATACTTTTTTGGAAGGCCGGGTCGTAATGCCGACTGCTCTATTCCCCGAAGCCCCCGCCAATGCTTTAACTGGACAGAAAGCCCTGGCTTCCATTATGGCGGAAGAAGCCGACTGGGCAAATGAGGCGAACCGCAGGCGCCAGTTGGCCAGGGCGGAAACCGGTGGTGCCGCGGCAGTATTAGCTGGCGTTTTGGGGACCTTGTTTTTCTTATGGCGTAAATACGGACGTCGCTACAAGACCAGTTTTGAGGGCGATTATTACCGGGATCTGCCCGGCAAATACAGTCCGGCGGAACTGGGTGTTTTATGGACCTTCAAAAGTCTGCAGGCCCGGGACATGACGGCTACCATATTGGATCTTGCCCGCCGCAGATTCTTCTCTTTGGAGGAGGAGTCCATCCAGGTCCGCAGGATACTTGGTACCAAGGAATTGACGACCTATCGGCTTAGTTTCCTCTCCGCTCCCGAAACAGCCACCCTTAGGAATGCTGAAGATGCGGCGCTGCGGACTCATGAGCAGGACCTGATTGATTTCCTGCGGGATATGATATCCGAGGGCAGGGGATATTTATATCTGCATGATATCGAGCAATACTCCAAGAAGAATGGGGAAGCTTTTTATGAATTCTGGGAGCGCTGGACTGAGGGCCTGAATGCCCGGGGCGATGAACTGGGTTTCTTCGACGACCGCAGCCAGATTCCAGCCCGGGTAAACTGGATTGGAATGGGTTTGTTGGTGTTAGGGATGATAGCAAGCGTTGAGGTTGGCATGATGGGTTATGCCCTAGCGATAGCCGGGGCTTCTTTGTTGATATTTCCCCGCCTGTTCAAGAGGCGCTCCCTTTCCGGGGAGGAGGATTACATTCGCTGGCAAGCCTTCAAGAAATTTTTGGAGCATTTTTCGAATATGGAACACCATGAGATACCCAGCCTAATCATTTGGGAGCATTATCTGGTTTATGCCGTGTCCCTGGGGGTAGCCAAGGAGGTCATCAACCAGTTGGAACTGGTGTATCCAAATCTGCAGCAGGGGGATTATCGTTTTGGCTATGGGTGGATAACCTATGGAACCCATGGGGGAATGGGATCGCTGCAGGACTCCTTCGATGGGATTACTAATC
>CAZDND010000269.1:0-1828 GCA_964506825.1 uncultured Syntrophothermus sp. | reverse complement strand
AATGACCAAAGGGAGTTTCTCGCTTCTTAAAACCCAAAGTATCTTGACGCGATCGTGCTTAAGCCAAACTTTGACCGGCAGGTGAGCGTTTGATATAATAGGTCGGTAAGATGCGCCCGTAGCTCAGGGGATAGAGCGCTGGCCTCCGGAGCCAGAAGCGCAGGTTCGATTCCTGCCGGGCGCGCCACTTAATACCGGCCAGATATCATGTAATTCAGTATCAACAAGAATGCGGAGAACCGGTAATCGCAAATCGAATATTGATCAGCCAGCACCAAAGGTTCTCACCAGCAGATCCTCCAGGCAAATTACCATAAGAAACGTCGCTAAAACGGCTTTTTTTGTCTCTATACTCCAATGCGGGTTTTACTTGTTGGCAGGGAGAATATACCGTTTTTCCAATTGAACGGAGTATCAAGTAGAAGCGAGAGGGGTGGTTATTGATGAAAAGAATGATGTGTCTGGCAGTCGCGATTATGCTGTGGATACCCTGGGGCATCCAACCAGCCATGGCCGAGGCGTTCGCTGCCGCCCATCCGGGTCTCGATATTATGGCGGTGAATATGCAACCAACCACGGCCGAGGCAGCGGATCCGGTGATCGTTTTGAACGGAGTAGAGCTGGAGATGAAGGCTTGGGTTCGCGAGGAGGGGGGCGAGCTTTTCCTGCCGGTTCGAAATATCAGCGAGTACCTGGGGTACGGGGTAAGTTGGTCACCGGTGGATAGAACCATTGGGCTTGACGGGGAAGGCCAGGCGATTTCCCTGGATCTGGTTAACACTAAAATCAGAGCTAATGATCATGAATATTTTATGATGTATTTGCCGGTCATGATAAAAAACCGGACCTACATGATGGAAGATTTCTTTGCCGATAATCTGCATCTCAGGGTTCAAAGGGATCAAACCGCCAACCGTGTTCTGTTGACCAGCGTTCAGGAAAATGAGATTTCCATCAAGACGGTGCAAGTATTGTCGGAAACCGAAGCACTTATACAAACCATCCAATATCCGGTGATTAGCGGTTTAGATGATGCATCTGTCCAAACGGGAATCAATTCCATGTTTAAACAACTGGCTGACCAGGCTGTATTGCGGGGGGTCAAAAACGCTGAGGAGCTGGCCCCCGCCAGAATCGAATATCCTGATATGCCCGGCCAATGCGAGACCTATTTTGATTATCAGATCAAGTACAACCAGAATGGCATCCTGAGCTTGGTTTTCCAGGAATATCAATATGCAGGCGGCGCCCACGGTTACACGATTCAGACGGCCTACACCCTAAACTTGGAAACCGGGCAGCAATACGCCTTGCGGGATCTATTCAAAACTGATGCTGACTATGTTGCCTTGCTGAGCAACAGCGTCAAGGATCAGTTGGATGCAAGAGGCTTGACAATTGGGTTGTTTGAACCCTTCAGCCAAATCGACCCAGACCATAGCTTTTATCTAAACAACAACGGAGTTGTGGTCTATTTCCAGCAATATGAGATTCTGCCTTACGCGGCGGGGATCCAGGAATTTACCACTGATTACGCTGTGCTGGGGAGTAATCTAAAAGTCAATGAAATGGCGCAGGATAACTAAGATCAGGAGATCGAATGGCTTATTGTTTCCATAAAAACGCGTCCCAGCAAACAGGCTGATCTGGATCTCTTCGTGCATGTAACCGAAAAGAGGGATGATGGGATCATAATCTAGGGAGCCAAAGCCCACATCAGCTTTGCCGGCAACGGACGTTGATTTTGCAGTGAGCTTCGCGGTACCCCTGGATACCCCAGGGATAACCATGATCTTCGGCAAGCAGAGCAACGACGAGCGCAAACTGG
>CAZDND010000268.1:0-1831 GCA_964506825.1 uncultured Syntrophothermus sp. | reverse complement strand
CACCACTTACCTGCCTGCAAACAAGGGGACGGTTCTCCTGTTTGATCTAGGGTCAAACAGGAGAACCGTCCCCTTGTTTGAGTTTTCTATTGATCGGGGGGATCTTGGAGGAAATGGTTCAATTCGGTCCGGGTCACCCGCCAGTCGGGAAGAAAACGGTCCATATGGTCTTTGAAGGCAGCGGAATGATCCGCTACCAGCAGGTGCGCCAATTCGTGGACCACCACATATTCCAGACATTTTACAGGCCATTTGGCTAATTGAAGGTTGATCCAAATGCGCCGGTCCCGGGGATTGCAGGTTCCCCAACGAGTCTTCATGTTTTTTACGCCCCAACTGTCGGCTTTGACTCCCATCACCGGTTCCCATTTAGCCAGCAGGGACGGTATCCTGTCCTTTAATTCCCTGCGATACCACTCATGCAGGATTTTTTCCCGCTGCTCCCGGGAGCTGTTTTCGGGGACGGTTAGCAGCATTCGGTTTCCCACTGCTTGCACCCCGCTGTTCCGGTTCGCAAACCTTAGCTCCAGGTGATACCTGCCCCCCCACAGATAATGCTTTTCCCCGGTGAGGCATTGGACTTCGGCCGGCCGCGGCCTAGCTTCTATCTTGCTGACCTGAATTCTAATCCAGTCCATCCGGGAGAGGGCAAATTGCCGGATGGATTCGTTGCTCGCCTTAATCGGTGCTGATATCCGCACCCTTCCATCCGGCGGCAGGACATACAGGTTCATATTTTTGATTTTCTTTTTGACGACCTCGATTTCCATCTCGGCCACAAATATGCTGGCCATCGGCAGAAAATCACTCCTTTCCACTCCCAGGACCATTTTCCAAGCAACCTCAGGATATCCTCCTTTAGTGGGTTCCCTTACCAAGCACCACTTAGGCTGCTTAACCATCTCAACCCGAATCCCTGCTAAATTTTCTGAACCAACCTATAACAAACAACCGTCCCCGCTGCCAAACAGCGGAAACGGTTGGTCGGGTAGCCTGTTCTGGGGGCCGGCCCCCCATGGTGATTCAGCGTCCTTTGAAGTTCGGTTTTCTTTTCTCCAGAAATGCGGCTGCGCCTTCCTTGAAGTCTTCGGAAGCCCATGCTTGAACCTGGTACAAATTCTCCAGTTCAGCCTGCTGTTCCCAGTTGTTCACCAGGGCGGCCCGCAGGAGCTGCTTGTCCAAACCGATGGTATAAAGTGCTCTTTGGACCAGACGATCGGCCCAAGCCAGAGCGTCCTTCAGGACATCCTCGTGGGGAACCACTTTATTGACTAAATTCAATCGCAAGGCATCCTGGGCAGTCAGCAGATCCCCAAACCAGATGATCTCCGCCGCCTTGTTGTAACCCACCTTGCGGGTGAGGAAGTAGGCGTTCCCTCCATCGGGACATAGCCCTATGTTGCCAAAATTATATCCGAACCGTGCCTTTTCCGAGGCTACGATCAGGTCGCAGGCCATCATCATAGACGTAGCCGCTCCGGCTACCACACCGTTGACAGCTGCAATAACCGGTATCGGCAGGGCATAAACCTCACCGATCATATTGGTTGAATAATCATATTGCTGCTTGGCCTCCACCGCCGTCTGGGGTCCGCCCAAAAGACCGTTGATGTCTCCCCCCGCCGACCAGGCAGGACCAGTTCCGGTCAGGATCAGCACTTTGACCTCTTTGTTCTCCCGGATGTTTTTCATTACCTGATACATCTCTGTCAGGAGCTCGTCATTAAATGAGTTCATAGCCTGGGGACGGTTGAACGTTATCACCGCTACCCCATTGTCCCGGAGTTCGAAATTAATGGCTTCCAACATTACGATCATCCTTTCGTGTTTA
>CAZDND010000267.1:0-1838 GCA_964506825.1 uncultured Syntrophothermus sp. | reverse complement strand
CCAGATCCCGATAATGCCGATGATCCGGGGCTGATCCAGGGGAAAATCCAGGAAATTGATGCGGCGATTCTGGCTGCTGGAGCAGAAGTCCGGAGGATCGAGGGCTTAAGATCAGAATTGTATAAGCGGATGGCGAGGCTGGAGGGGATAAACCCGATCAATATTGCAGCGGCCGAACTGGAGCTCAATGAATTAAGGGAAGCCCAATCGCGCATGAAGGAGCAAGCAGATGCTCTTACACTGGCTTACCGTGAATTGGGAACGGCAATTGCCGAATTTGGCCGTAATTATCAGCAGAGACTGGAAACTAAAGCGACCGAATACTTCCAAGAGATATCAATGGTGGACCGGCGAATTGTACTGGACGACCAGTTAAATATCGGAGTGATGGAGAACGGACGCTTGATAATGCTGGAAAGTCTGAGCAAGGGGGCCCGCGACCAGATGTACCTGTCCCTGAGGTTTGCTATCGCTGATTTGTTGGCGGAGGATGTTCATCTGCCGATGATCTTTGATGATCCTTTTACCAATACCGACGCAGCCAGAATCGAAAGGGTGCGCAATATCCTGGATAAGCGCTCCCCTGAACGACAGTTTTTCATATTAGCCCATGCCGAACATTACACTGACTGGGGTGACCAAGTTGCAATCAGATAATCAGGGTCAGCCAATTATAAAAAACCACCATTTTTGGGGCTATGACTGCTTTGTAGGCTGCCACAAAACCGCATAAGGGTGGCGTGCTTTTAGGGCTGGTTTGGTATTATGTCTATGATGAAATCTTTGAGTCGATTGATCCATAGCAAAGACTGGGGATATGCAAATGGCAGACACAAATCTAACCCAGGATCAGGTGAAAAAACTTTGGGAACGGTATGTGACCGGCGAGGTGCAACACTGCCCGGGTTTGAACGAGATCATTATGGAATCCTGGCATAGAAGCAAACGCAATAAGGTAAGCTATCAGCCCGCCCAGGCACCGATGGTTTTTAATGGGGAGATGCTGGCCAAGCACAAAGAGAAGCTGCGGGATATCATAACCATTAGTCTGCCGATTATGGAGAATCTTTTTAGGTTCGTGGCGGATGCTGGCTTCATAATCGTTCTTTCTGATTGGGAAGGCTTTTTGTTGGAAGTCATCGGATCTGAGGCAGAAAAAGAGATTGGGCTGAGAGCCAATTTTGTTCCTGGCGCTCATTGGAGTGAGGAAATAGTGGGGACGAATTCCATCGGGACGGCTCTGTTTCTGGATCAACCGATTCAAGTTCGCGGGAATGAGCACTATTGCAGGATGTTTCATCCCTGGTGCTGTTCTACAGCTACTATCCATGATCCGGATGAAAGGATTATAGGCACCCTTACCATAGCCGGACCATTGGAAAAAGTCCATCCCCATACCTTGGGTATGGTGGTTACGGCGGTCAGCGCCATCGAAAACCAGTTGAAGCTTAAAAAGGCGCTGCTTTCATTAGAGTTTGCCAACAATTATAAGAACGCAGTCATGGAGTCTATCTCCGAAGGCATCCTGGCGGTTGATTCTGAGGGCCACGTAACCCATGTGAATAGCATAATGGCCCGCTATTTGGGAGTAAGGCCAGAACAAACCGGTGCTATGTTTGATCAGCTGATCAGTGATGAAAACCGAGAAATTTACGATATCGTCGGCGAAAAACGTATCGTAACCGATTGTGAAATAGACCTGTACACCAAAGACGGCGCCAATGCATACTTACTGACCACCCGACCAATCCATGGAGGTCAGTTCAGCGAGGGGATGGTTCTACTCATCGATGAAATCAAACGTGCCCAGAGGTTGGCTCAGCGCATGGGCGGGTCAG
>CAZDND010000266.1:0-1845 GCA_964506825.1 uncultured Syntrophothermus sp. | reverse complement strand
GACATTTTATCAAGCCGGCCGGATGATGCACAACCAGAACCGTTTTAGGTCACTTCAGACGCATTGATGATAAGGAGATGATTTGGGAAGAGGAAAGGGGATGTGGAGATGAGGAAGAAATGGTTTACTTCGGAATCTGTAACCGAGGGACATCCTGACAAATTATGCGATCAGATATCCGACGGTATTCTGGATGCCATACTGGAATTGGATCCCTCGGCAAGAGTTGCTTGCGACGCTTCTGTCAGTACCGGGCTGGTTTTGCTGGCTGGACAGATTACTACCACCTGTTGGGTGGATATACCGGCAGTGGTTAGGAAGATTATCAATGACATAGGCTATATCAACTCTGACTATGGATTTGATGGTAAGGCCTGTGCTGTGCTGACGGGGATCGATGAACAGTCAGCCGATATCGCCGGCGGGGTGAATGCCTCCCTGGAATATAAACGGGATCCGGGAGATGAATTGAACCAACTTGGAGCTGGGGATCAGGGCATCATGTTTGGCTATGCCTGCACTGAAACGCCGGAATTGATGCCCATGTCCATAGTCCTGGCCCACAAACTGGCCAAAAAGTTGGCGGAGATCAGAAAATCTGGGGCCTTGCCCTATCTGAGGCCGGATGGGAAAACTCAGGTAACCGTCGAATATCTAGGCAATGAGATAGTTCGGATTGAGGCGGTAGTCATCGCTTGTCAGCACTCAGCCGATGTCAGCCACGAAGAAATTGAACGCGACATTGTCGCCAAGGTGATTCATGAGGTGATACCTGCTGACCTGCTGGATGAGCAGACCAAGTATTTTGTTAATCCTACCGGCAGGTTCGTCATCGGCGGGCCCCAGGGAGATTCGGGACTTACCGGGAAGAAAATCATCGTTGATACCTATGGAGGTCATGCTCGACACGGAGGAGGTTCATTCTCCGGGAAGGATCCCACCAAAGTTGACCGGTCGGCAACCTATGCCGCTCGATATGTTGCCAAGAATGTGGTTGCCTCTGGATTAGCTGGCAAGTGTGAAATCCAAATAGCCTATTCTATCGGAGTTGCCCACCCCATTTCCATAACCATCGATTGTTTTGGCACCAACAAAATCGCAGAAGAAAACATCGAGAAGCTGATCCAGAAACATTTCGACTTGAGGCCTGCAGCGATCATCAGGGATTTTGAACTGCGAAGACCCATTTACAAACAGGTGGCTTGCTATGGTCATTTTGGCAGAGATGACCTGGATTTGCCATGGGAAAAGACTGACAAGGCGGAAATATTGAGATCGGAAGCGGGGATGTAAAGACTAAAATCGGTGTTTGAGTGTTCAACGGGTTACCATAGGGCTGAGCTGAGATCTGTTGGACAGGGTGAAGTTCACTCCCTGGATTGCGGCAACACGAAGCGGGGGCTATTCGATGGGAATAATACCCCGGAATAGCTTATGAGAGGATCTGAGGATTCATGCAGATGCTTGCCCGAGCATCTGCCCAACGGGGATGGGATCAAGAGGATATTTGCGGACCTGGTTGGTCTTGGTGAATCAACTTGGGAGAAATATAATGTTCAACGAAACCGACCAGCAGATCGGTGGCAATTTCATTTTCCCCGCCCCGGGGAACGATTATGTCCGCATACCTCTTGGAGGGTTCGACGAAAGCATCATGCATGGGCTTGACCGTCGATAAATATCGTCTGATGGTATTGTCGTAAGTTCCTCCGCGTTCCTCGACGTCTCTATGCATGCGGCGTATTAATCGAAGATCAGGATCGGCATCCACAAAAATTTTGAAATCTAAAACTGACCTCAGTTCTTCGATCGCCAGAATCAAAATCCCCTCCAATATTGCTACCG
>CAZDND010000265.1:0-1869 GCA_964506825.1 uncultured Syntrophothermus sp. | reverse complement strand
GCATGTGTTAGGCACGCCGCCAGCGTTCGTCCTGAGCCAGGATCAAACTCTCCATAAAAAAAGTTGACCTAAGCTAAAGATTTAGCTGTTGTCTTTTTGCCAAAATTACTTGGCTTATTTCTCCTTCGGTCCAGTCTCCTTGCGGTTACCTTCCCTCCGGAATTTTATAAGCACCAGGTTCCACTGTTCAGTTTTCTAAGATCACTGCGCTCCTTCGCGCAAGAGTTATCTTATCATGTCTCCGCTTCCTGTGTCAAGGCTATTCCTAGGAGTTTTTCCGTCTTTTGCCTCGGTTCCCTCCAACCGCCCTCTCAGGCCGCGAAAATTATCTTACCATGCCTCTATCTCTCCAGTCAACCTTTTATTATCCTTTGGGTTCCTGTTGGGCATCCGCTTTAAGTTGGTCCCTGGCCAGGGCTATCTGAATGGCAAAGTAGTCAATATCACCCGGTAGGGCTTCTTTGATCGATCTCAGTTTCCGAGCTCCGATTTCTCTGGCAACCTTTACGATCGCAGCTTCCTGTTCAGGAGTAACAAACTCCTCCCATTTGACTTCCATTCCTTCAGACACCGCCCGGATCATATGTTCCTGAACTGTTCTCAGCCCCATGCCCCGTTCCGTAGCGATTTCTTCCAAGGTCATACCGTTTTGGTACCGATCCCAGGATATTATATAGGAAGGTGTTTTTTCCTTGCTCTGCCGGAGCCCTCTTGCGGTTGCTGCCGGCGATTTTTCTTCACCGGTTTCATTTTCCAGTAAAATTTCGGCATCTTCCCCATTGGACCGCCCAGGCACGGGTTCCTTAACATAGTCGCTGATCAAGCTTAAGAATGGCTGACCGTATCTTTCGAATTTGACCTCGCCAACGCCGGTTATCCCCAACATACCTTCACGGTCAAGCGGCAGCCGATTGCTCATTTCCCTCAGGGTGCTGTCCGCAAATACCATATATGGGGGAATCGAGCTCTGTCTGGCAATTTCCAGCCGCAATGACCGCAGCGACTGAAAAAGGGTGTTCTCCTGTCCCTCCGCCTTGGCCTGAGGCATGCGGACCAGCACTCTGGCCTGCCCTCTAAGCACCGGTGTGGCAGATGGGGCCAGGCGCACCACCGGATATTGGCCGGCTTCAATCTCCAAGTATCCCTCGGCAGCCAGTATATTTATGTACTCTACGATATCCTCGACCCTGTGGTCCTGCATGATCCCGTAGGTGGAGAGCTCATCGAACCCCAACTCCCTAATTCGCTTTTGCCGAGATCCCTTAAGGACCGCCGCCACCATGGAACTGCCGTATTGCTGCCGCATCCTGTAAATCCCAGAAAATATCTTCTGGGCTTCAATGGTGACATCACGCACCTCGTAATCGTTGCAGTTGCCGCAGTTTCCGCAGTTGGCAGCCACCCCCGGTTCTCCGAAATAATCCAGGATGTACGCCCGCAGGCACCCGGAAGTGTGGCAATAGTCGATCATATCTCTCAGTTTGATATGCTCCATTTGTTTTTTATCCCGCGCCAGGGAGCCCTGCTCAATAAGAAATTTCTGCAAATGCACATCTCCGGCATGAAAAAGCAGGATGCAATCCGCAGCCTGTCCGTCCCGGCCTGCCCTTCCACCTTCCTGGTAGTAGGATTCGAGATTGCGCGGCATATTATGGTGTATCACAAAACGGACATTGGATTTATCAATCCCCAGGCCGAAAGCATTGGTAGCCACAATGACCTGCACCCGATCGTGGGTAAAATCCTCTTGGCTGCTCGTGCGCTGGAGGGTCGTCATACCGGCATGGTACTTCCCGGCTTTAAAGCCCCGCGAGGCCAAATATTCACGTAGATGGTCCACTTCTTTCCGGGTCGCCGCATACACTATTC
>CAZDND010000264.1:0-1871 GCA_964506825.1 uncultured Syntrophothermus sp. | reverse complement strand
TGTGTTGGCTTTTGGCGACAATGATAACTGTATAGGTGAACTTCTCGGCGGAGAACGCAACGGCATCGTTACCATGTTTAATATGATGAATGAACAGCGGCTTTTAGTGGGGATGCAGGGGGTTGCTCAGGGCAGTACGGCTTATCTGCATGCTCTTGATTTTGCCAGGGAGAGAAAGCAGGGTCTGGCCAAGGGCAGAAAAGGTTTCGATCAGGACCCGATTATGGTCCATGCGGATGTAAGACGAAACCTCCTGTGGATGAAAAGCTATACTGAAGGTTCTCGGGCTTTGGTGCTATACGCGATTTTTTGTATGGATCGCATTAACGCCACCGAGGATGAGGACGAAAAGAAAAAGTGGAGTGGAATACTCGAAGTGCTGACCCCGATATGCAAGGCCTACGGCAGCGAGAAAGGATTTGATGTCTGTGTCAGGGCCATTCAAGTCCTGGGCGGTTATGGATATTGTTCTGAGTATAAGGTAGAGCAGTTTGCCAGGGACTGCAAGATAACCTCCATTTATGAGGGTACCAACGGTATCCAGACTCTGGATTTGATTAATCGTAAAATCAATCTGAACAAAGGTCAGGCTTGGCAGTTGGTTTTGAATGAAGCCCAAAAGGCTATCGACGAGGCTATGGAATGGAGTGAGCTCATACCCTATGCGGTCGATTTGGGAAACCATATCACTACGCTGCAGGAAATCACCCAGGAGATCAAAAGTCAGAGCGCAGCCGGGGAGGGTATCTTAGTGGAGTCCTGGGCCGCCAACTATCTGGAAATATGGGGAGATATTTTGTTGGGGTGGATGTTCCTGTGGGAGGCTAGAGTGGCCCGGGAAAAATTGATGATTGCGGAACAACAGAGCTTGAAGGCAGGTCAATCTGCAACAGGGTTTGAGACCACTTTCTACACCGGCAAGATAGTTACCGCCAAATATTACTTGGGAAGCTTGCTGCCACTGGTGACTGGTAAATTCGAAGCCATTAAGAAGGGCGACCGGGCATTCTTGGAAATGGAGGATCTTTTTTATACCGATTGACCGGTGATATCAGGCGGAATGGATAACAACGTTTTCTGTAGATGCTATAGCCCGCAGCATTTCCAGACCGAAACGTTTGTGCAAAAATATTGGATAGGGAGATGATTTCAAATGAAAACAGGCAAGGAATATATCGAGAGTCTGCGGCAGCTGAAACCGCAAATCTATTTTATGGGGGAGAAAATTGAGAACGTGGTGGACAACCCGTATTTCAGGCCGCATATAAATTCGGCCGCCGCCACCTATGATATGGCATTTGATCCGGAATATGAAGATCTGGCCAAAACCGTATCGAACCTGACGGGGCAGGAAATCAACCGGTTTACCAGCCTGCACCAGAACACCGCCGATTTGGTCAAGAAGATCAAGCTGCTGCGGGCCATTGGGCAGAAAACCGGCACCTGCTTCCAGCGCTGCGTGGGATGGGATGCCATGAACGCCATCTACAGCGTAGCCTTTGAAATGGACCAGAAAAATGGCACCCAATATTTTGACCGGGTAGTTGAATACATCAAATACATCCAAACCAACGACCTGATGGTAGTCGGGGGCATGACCGACGTCAAGGGCGACCGGGGGCTGTCTCCCAGCAAGCAGGCTGATCTGGACCTCTTCGTGCATGTAACCGAAAGAAGGGATGACGGGATCGTAATCCGGGGAGCCAAAGCCCATATGACCGGAGCGGTCAACTCCCATGAAATATTAATCATGCCCACCTCAGCCTTGCCGCCAACGGACGTTGATTTTGCAGTGAGCTTCGCAATGCCCCTGGACACCCCAGGGATAACCATGATCTTCGGCAAGCAGAGCAACGACGAGCGCAAACTGG
>CAZDND010000263.1:0-1887 GCA_964506825.1 uncultured Syntrophothermus sp. | reverse complement strand
TGCGGTTATAGAATTTGTTGATTCATTTCCCATGTCGGGTGCTGGCAAGGTTCTGCGGCGTTTGCTTAATCCATAAGTATAGGTTTTATATCTCAAGGGTTGGGTCAATGGCAGCGAGAGGATCCTAGTGCAGCCATAGAAGATGATGGCCGGAGCTTTTTATAGCCCGGCCATCCTTATGTGAGTGCCAATAATATGGTCATCCGGAAGGCCTTGTGAGCTGCTCGGATAAATAAAAAAACATTGACGACTTATGCGGAAAAAGGATATTCTCGAATTGGAATAAGTGATTTGTTTATCAAAGGGGAGTAGCCGACCGGATCAACCGGTTATTGCAACCGTCATCACGATGCCAATCGCATCCGGGAGCAATCGAGGGTTTTGGGCAAGACCTTTGTCAGGCGGAATGTCGTCGGCAGGACTTGCCCTTTTTGATTGGGAAACCACAGGATTATACGGATGAAGCCAGATTTTAGGTTTAAAGACGCAGCCTTTACATTACTGCGTTGCAGGATGGTTATTAGCCGAACTAAGAAAATGTATTGGGACTTATAAGCGTGGTCGGCGGGGTAAATCTTTGTTGGAGGCAAGTCAAACCGACCAGCTATGCTAATTATGTACTAGATGGGAGTTGAAGGTGAAAGTGAATCATCATTTTGAGCAGGCCGACGAAGTTCTTCAGTCACAGGGTACAACCAGGAGCGGACTAGGGGGGCAAGCTGTCAGTCAGCGTCTTGAGTTCCATGGGCTCAACAAACTGGATGAGGGAGACAGCAAGACTCTGCTGATGAAGTTTCTGGAGCAACTCAAGGATCCGATGATAATCGTCTTGATGGCGGCCGCAGTCGTATCCGGGGCTTTCGGAGAATATGCGGACATGGTGATCATCTTCGTTGTCGTCATTCTGAATGGAGTATTGGGGGTTTACCAGGAGGGAAAGGCTGAAAAGGCTATAGAAGCATTGCAGGAGATGGCGGCTCCGTTTTCACGGGTGCGCAGGGAGGGCGCGGTCATACAGATAAAATCTGAAGAGATCGTTCCCGGGGACATTGTGCTGATTGAAGCGGGGGATGCGGTGCCGGCCGATATGCGTATCATCGAGTCAGCCAGCCTAAAAATCGAGGAATCATCGCTGACGGGGGAATCCATACCAGTGGATAAGTATAGCCGGGCAATCCCCCCGGAAGGGGTAGAAGTTCCTCTTGGGGACCGCTTCAATATGGCTTATATGGGAACCACAGTAGCCTACGGGCGGGGAGAAGGGGTAGTCGTATCCACTGGCATGGTCACGGAGATGGGCAATATAGCTGGGATTCTGGCTAGAACCCGCAATGAGAAGACCCCTCTGCAAATCAAACTCGCTGGGCTGAGCAAAGTGTTGAGTGTTGGTGTTTTGGGGATATGTATCTTCATTTTTGCCTTCAGCGTTTACCGTAATGGGGGCTTGGATGGGGGTCACGTCTTTGAGATGTTCATGACTGCGATCAGCCTGGCGGTGGCAGCCATTCCTGAAGGCCTGGTTACCGTGGTGACGGTGGTGCTCTCGATAGGGGTCACCAGGATGTCTAAACGGAACGCGATAATCCGTAAATTGACCGCAGTGGAGACTCTTGGCTGCACTGAAATTATTTGTTCTGATAAAACCGGCACTCTGACCCAAAACAAGATGACCGTGGTGGAAACTTACGGCGACGAGCATGGCTTGATAATGTCGATGGCGCTTTGCAACGACGTAGAATTGGCGGAAGATGGTTCGGTTCTGGGAGAGCCCACCGAGTCTGCTTTGGTCAACTATGCACTGGCTCAGCACCAGAGCAAGAACCGTTTGCTGGAGATGATGCCCCGCATGAGTGAGGCACCCTTCGATTCTGACCGCAAAATGATGTC
>CAZDND010000262.1:0-1887 GCA_964506825.1 uncultured Syntrophothermus sp. | reverse complement strand
AGCGAGGGTATCAGCCAGGTAACCGAAAAACTACGATATCACCGCCACCCTGCGCAAAAAATCCTCGGCCGGATTTCCAAGGAGGAACGCCAACGGGCATTAGAAAGCTTCAGGAGCGATGACGTTCAGTTGCTGGTAGCCTCCGATCTGGCCGCCAGGGGGCTGGATATTAAAGGCGTCTCCCATGTCTTTTGTCTGGACTTGCCGGAAGGAGCCGTGGAATATATGAATAGAGCCGGACGTACCGGCAGGCATGGAAGTCTGGGTGTGACGGTTTCCATCATTACCAAATACGAAATACCACTAATAAGGCGCTTCGCTAAAGAACTGGCTATCAAGTTCCATGAAAACTACCTGTATCAAGGAAAAATCACCGATCAGCCCCGGGAACGTTTAAAATAGAGTTACCCTGTGGCCTTTGCGATGCAGTTCAGATGACTTTCAGGGGCTGCCTCCAGCCGGAATCCTAAGCCGATGGATGGTCTGATCGGCTCTCATTCCTTCCTGCCTGGTGTGTAATATTGTCACTAATCGTCCCAACGGTCGGGACAATCTGTCCGCTCAGCAATCCACCGACCACGAACAATCAAGTCGGATAGGTTTATTTTATGATCCCAAAACTATCCCTCACGCCGGTTAACCAATCTGGTATTGCGCCCCGAACAGCCCCTTGTTCACATGATTCGTACTTGTATCCCCCATTAGGTTTGGATTTGGCGCCCGTCCTAAATTGCTATCGGCTTCTTCCTCGGACCGCCAATCATCCGTGCAATTCCATGGCACGTTTATTGCATTGATGACAGTTATCCGGCGTTTCATAATAGGTCAACAGGCGCTTGGGATAATCACCCATCAGTCAATTAATGAGATACCCTAATCAAGCCTCTCGAAAGGAGTGGTGACCGTCAATCAGGTTTATGCAGCATGGGTTGGGGCTCACCGAAAGCATCTCCTTGGTTATGACCAGGCGATGAAAAAGTGGTTTCACAAACAACAATGAGGAGGTAATGAAAGGAATGACTGAAACGAAAAAAAACCGACTCGAAGGCGCGCTGCCCAGGTTATCCGACTATATGAGGAAATGGGCCCAGGCCATGCCCGATCATACGGCTACAATCTATAAAGATGAGAAGATGTCTTATGGTGATTTGGAGCACAAGTCCGAACAGCTGGCCAAGTATATGTTGTCCATTGGAGTAAAAAAAGGCGATCGAATTGGATATGTTATGGAAGGTCTGCCGGAATTCCTGGTCCTTTATATGGCGGGATCGATGATCGGGGCCATAATCGTTGGTATGAACGTGGCTCACACCCCGCCCGAAATGGAGTATGTGCTCAACAATTCCCAGGCCAGTCACGTGATGGCCCAGTATTCGAAGGGCGACATCAACTACCAGGAACGGTTGGCTAAGGCTTTGCCAAATTGCCCGACAGTAGATCAGGTTTGGATATTCAGAGGACCCCTGGAATTGCCCAAGGCGATTGCTTATGAAGATATTATCAAAGGTGATTATTCCAAATATGATCAGGAGCTAAAGGAACGGGAAGCCCAGGTCGGTCCTGATGACGGATTGATCATCGTCTACACCTCTGGAACCACCGGTCAGCCAAAGGGTGCGGTGCTGACTCACCGCAATGTAGTCAGCATGGCTCTGGTGCTGATCGATGAGTTCCATCTGCCTACTGGCATGAAGCCCGAAGACCATGTTCTTCACATGGTACCGGTCAATCATGTCAGCGGCGCCACCGAATGGGGAGCAGCTCCCTTGGTAGCCGGCAGTACCCAGATCCTGCTGGGTTCCTTTGATCCCACCCTGGCCCTGCAGATGGCGGAGAAATACAAGACTCCCATGCTGGAAGGAGTTCCCACCATGTGGGCTTTGATGT
>CAZDND010000261.1:0-1888 GCA_964506825.1 uncultured Syntrophothermus sp. | reverse complement strand
TTTCACCCAGCCAGGAATGTATTAAGGGCGCGATTTCAGCATAATACATGGGCTGCAGTTCCGCCGGCGGTCCGGGGAGCATAATCAGCAGCTGATCCCCATGATTAACAATGCACCCCGCCGCGGTCCCATAATTATTGGGTACAATTATGGATCCCTCTGGAAACAAGGCTTGTTTCTTATTGTTTAATGGCATTTCCCGGTTACGGTTATCGAAATATGCCTGGATTTTCTGGAGTTCAGCCGGGAAAGCCACCAGAGGCAATTGCAAAGCCTGGCTCAAACCTTCCCGGGTCATATCGTCTGAAGTAGGTCCCAGGCCTCCGGTGCTTATGACCAGATCCGCTCGTTCCATCCCGTTTTTCCAGGCCTTGGTTACAGCCTCCAGGCTGTCTCCGGAGGTTTCCCTGGCTGTCACTATCAATCCGGCTGCGGTTAGCTCTCTCGATAAAAATGCCGCGTTGGTATCCTCAGATGACCCATTCAGCAATTCCGATCCGGTTGATATTATGTAAGCCTTTTTCATCAGCCACACCCGCCTTTTTGAGGTTTGCACGATTTATGAACCATGAGTCCACAGCTAGTGTAATTATATCCTATGCACGCCAGATGGGGTTCCTGCCCAAAGAGACATAGATCCTGGGGGCCACAATCAGGACTGGGAGTCCCTGATTCTCAACGGCTTTCCCGAGAAGCTGCCACTCACCGGGAACAAAAAAACCCGGAATCCTTCAATTCCGGGTAGATTAAACACCAACCGGGGCAATCATTCCTCTTCGATGTTGAACTGTTTAAAATAGTCTATGCCTGAAATCACTGTTATGATGGCCGCCACAATCATGGCCAGGTTGCCCAGGTCAAAAGAAATGTAGTTTTCATACAAAGGAGTAATCATCACCAGCAATATGGCAATAATCTGGGTTACGGTTTTAATCTTTCCCCACTTACTGGCAGGGATGACCTTTCCCTCTTCGGACTTGATGGCCCGTAATCCGGTAACCGCAAACTCACGGGCGATGATCACCACCACGATCCAGGCCGCCACCCGATGGAGCTCAACCAGGGTGATCAAGGCTGCACTGACCAACAGCTTGTCGGCCAAAGGATCCAAAAATATTCCTAAGCGGGTAATCTCCTTGCGGGACCGGGCGATATAACCATCCAGGCTGTCGGTCACCGCGGCCAACGCAAATATGGCCGCCGCAATCAAATCACCGTAGGGAATCCTTATTAACAAAAACACCATCACGATCGGTATCAGGAATATCCTGCCGATGGTGATAAGATTAGGCAATCCCAATTGCTACCTCTCCCAACAGATCATAGCCGCTTACGCCCGTCAGCTTGACCTGAATTATTTCTCCTGCAACCAGGGGGACCGATGATGAAAACCAAACTACGCCATCAACCTCCGGAGCTTGAAAGGAACCCCGTCCCCGGTATTTACCCTCCTGGATCTCTCCTTCGATGAGTACCTCCACGCAATCATGTATCCTGTGAAGATTCCTGGTGCGGGTAATACTCTGCTGAACTGTCATTAATTGATCTCGACGATCCTGTTGAACCATGGGAGCTATCTCTCCGTCCATGCCTGCCGCTTCAGTTCCTTCTTCATTACTGTACGCAAAAACCCCCACCCAGTCAAATTCAAACTCCTTTAAAAAGCTAACATTTTCCAGATGCTCCTGCTCTGTCTCTCCTGGAAAGCCTGCCATCAAGGTGGTCCGCAGAGTTATCTCCGGTACTTCCCGGCGGATGTTTTCTATCAAGGCCGCAATTTGCTGATGGCTGTATCTGCGATTCATCATCCGCAGTACCCTGCTACTGGCATGCTGAATGGGAATGTCCAGGTAAGGAAGCACCTTGGGGACACGCAATATCGGGATCA
>CAZDND010000260.1:0-1890 GCA_964506825.1 uncultured Syntrophothermus sp. | reverse complement strand
CCTCTTCCTCACACATCTTGAGGACTCTGAGTGCTTCTTCTTTGTCCACGAACCTTGCCATTCCCCGTTCTACAAGAAAGCGGGCTCCGTCGTCGAATGAAAAACAGGTTTCCAGAGGTTTGTCACAATTCTGGAAACATACCCGGCAGGCGCAATTAGCCAGGGATATGGCCTCAGCCCGGTTGAACATGGTGGATACCGCATCATAAGTGGTAACCTCTGAGACCATGGGGATAGTTTCCTGCACCGCGATGACCCGCATCTGGGAGGTGGGTGATCCAGCATGAGAGGCGGCCAGGCCGTCGGCGAAGTACTGATTCCACAAGACTCTTAATTCATCGATATGTGGATTGCGCTCCGGACGCATGAAGGGGAATTCATAAAGCCCCGGTATTGTAGGCAATAGACTGTAACGGTTTTCTTCCCCAGCTTGCAGCTTGGCAAAGATAACGCCACGATCGGCCATAGTCTCCAGCATTTCCGTGAGTTTGTCCGGCGATATTCCGGTTTTCTCTGACAGCTTACTTAATGGCTGGAGACGCCAGGTTAGATGATTGGCTAATTCTGCCTCTTCCGGAGCGAATAGAATCCGCAATATCTTGTCAAATGATGGCGAGGGCGGAGCACCTGCGGCATTGGTATCCAGTCTTTCCTGCAATTTTTGATATACGTCCATTTGGCACCTCCTGAATTTGGATCAAGTGGGATAGGTGAAACATCTTGCTTGCATAAAGAGTCCTGAAGCTCTCACTAAAAGGCCATACTTATATTCTAGCGGGTTAGGCTAGTAATCCCAAGCGGTTTAATCGCTCCAGCAGATGCTCCTTAAATGTATTTATAGCATACTAATAGTATGGAAACAAACGACTTCAAGGCAAATATTGGCCTGCATTAGGGGAGGTCCCCACATACCTGGACCGCAATCGGTTTTTGCCGGTTCCCTTAAGGGCTTTTTTTTGTATAATTATCTTGTATCAGTTTACAATTTATAGCAGGATCGCGAAAATAGCTGATGAGCAGGGAACTGCTCAACCATGCAATTAACACTACAGGAGGGGAATATGCAAGAAATCAGAGAAAGATTCGTTACCACCAATGGGATCAAACTCCATTTATTGGAGGCCGGTCCGGCAGACGGACCCATGATTTTGTTTCTGCATGGATTTCCGGACTGCAGCTATGCCTGGAACAAGCAGCTGGGGTATTTTGCCGATCGGGGATATTTCGTGGTGGCCCCTGATCAGCGGGGCTACAATCTGAGTGACAAACCGTCGGGGATCGAATCATATTCATTGGATGAACTGGCCCAGGATGCTATCGGGTTGATAGACTATTATAAGCGGGAGCAGGTCTTCCTGGTAGGCCATGATTTGGGTGGATTAGTATCCTGGTGGACCGCCGCTCACTATCCGGAGCGCATACGGAAATTGGTGATTATGAACTGTCCTCACCCGATCCCCATGGGAATCAATATGCGCAGCAATGTCAGCCAGATTCAGCGCAGCTGGTATGTATATTTCTTTCAGATTCCCAGGGCGCCGGAGAGAATGGTTTCGGCCAAGAACTTTTCCTGGCCTGTCAATGTGCTGGATAAAACCAGCCGCCCGGGCACATTTTCCAGAGAACAGTTGGAAAAATATCGGGCCGCCTTTGCTCAACCGGGGGCCTGCGAAGCAATGATCAACTGGTACCGCTCGTTTGTGCCCCAGTTCATGGAAGAACAACCGGTACCTCGTATCAAAATGCCCACTCTGGTTTTCTGGGGTAAAAATGACACCGCTCTGGTTCCGGAAGTTGCGGAAATGAGTGTGGCCCAATGCGATGATGGAAAAGTGAGATATTTCGAGGATGCCACTCACTGGGTCCAGCATGAGGAGTATGAAGCGATCA
>CAZDND010000259.1:0-1901 GCA_964506825.1 uncultured Syntrophothermus sp. | reverse complement strand
TGGCTGCCCTCGGAGATGGCCTTAAACACTGCTGCGCGTTCAGCGCATATGGTCAAACCGTAAGAAGCATTTTCCACATTGCAACCCAAGAACACGTTGCCTTTGGAGTCAACCAGCGCTGCTCCCACATTAAATCCCGAATAGGGAGCATATGCATTATCCCTGGCCTTAAGTGCCATTTGCAGCAACTCATTTTCTGTCAAGGTGCATTGCCTCCCAAAATTCTGATTAGATGAGGGCCCAGCACCAGAACCCCCACCACCGCTGCCCCCATAGCCGTTACTAAAACCGCCCCTGCCGCTAAGTCCTTCGCCGTCCCAACTGCCTGGTCGTAATTGGGTGATACCCGGTCGGCAAAATTCTCTATCGCTGTATTGATTATTTCCGTGGCTAAAACCATGGCGATGGCTATCACAATGATCGACCATTCCGTCAGGGATAATCCCAAATACAACCCTGCTGCAACCACTGCCAGGGCAACTGCCATATCCAGCCTTAAGTTGCGTTCGCTCTTGATTGCCGTCCGTACACCTCTTATGGCGTTGGAAAAGCTATCAGATAATCCCCGGGATTTCACCTGACCAGCCCCAATCCTTCCATTGCTTTTTCTTCCAAGGAACGCATCAACATTTTTTCATTATCATTCTCGTGCTCATAACCCAGGAGATGAAGCATGCCATGAACCGTCAGGAAAGCCAGTTCTCTCTCCAGCGTATGTCCATACTCTTGCGCCTGACTGTAGGCCCGTTCCATACATATCAAGATGTCCCCCAGCATATTGTCAGGTTCCGGGGACTCATAAGCCGGCTCTTCATCCCCGATTTCGTTTATCGCAAAGGACAAAACATCGGTTTCCTTATCGATGCCCCGGTAAACCGAATTAAACTCCCTGATAGCCTGAGCATCAACTATGACTACATTCACTTCAGATGATGCAGGAACATTGCACAGTTTGCCTATCTGGTTAACCGCCTTGCGCACCAGTGACCGATAAGACTTCTCCCAATCATAGTCCGTCTGTTGGTTGATTATCGCTATCTTTATTGCCATCGCCCCTTTTCTCAAGCTCTCGGGCAAGGTTTTCCGGGTATTCTATTCTGCTATGAAAAACTCCACTCAAAACCTGGGAAAAACTCTCGGCAACCAAATTCAGATCCCTGAAAGTCAGATTGCATTCCTCCAATTGACCTTCATTAAGTCGATCCTTAATGATCCTACGTACCATCCCCTCAATCCTGCCTGGCGTTGGATCCTGCAGGGAACGGACTGCCGCTTCAACCGAATCCGCCAGCATAACCAGCGCGACCTCTTTACTTTGTGGTTTGGGGCCTTCGTAGCGGTAGGTTTCCTCATAAACCTTCCGGGCTTTGCCTTCTTCAAGGGCCCGATTGTAAAAGAATTTGACTAAACTGTCTCCATGGTGCTGCTCGATAAAATCGATTATAGGACGAGGGATCTTTTCCCCCCGAGCCATTTCCACACCATCCTTGATATGGGAAGTTATAATCAGCGCGCTCAAACTGGGAGCAATCTTTTCATGGGGATTATCATTTGATAATTGGTTTTCTACGAAAAAATACGGCCTCTTGATTTTACCAATATCATGATAGTAGGAACCCACTCTAACCAACAGGGGGTTGGCGCCGATGCGTTCAGCGGCCGATTCAGCCAGGTTTCCCACCATGATGCTATGATGATAAGTTCCGGGAGCCTCAACTAAAAGCTTCCTCAACAAAGGCTGATTGGGATTAGATAGATCCAATAGTTTTACGGAACTGGTTATCGAAAACATCGTCTCCAAATAAGGCAGTAGTCCGATGGCCAGGATAGCTGACAGAAAGCCGTTCAGCACTGCGAAAAATACCGCTGTCAACACCAGGCCAGAATCAAGCCCTGTATAT
>CAZDND010000258.1:0-1913 GCA_964506825.1 uncultured Syntrophothermus sp. | reverse complement strand
CCCTATTAAGCTAAGCGACTCCATCTGCCTCCCATAATATTTCGAACATAAGCCGGCAATCGGAACCAACCAAACCTCCTTCGACTATTATTACTATGCAAATAACGTGCCGGATAGAATGCGGAGTGGGCTTGATCGGATGGAAATGGCTTAGAAAAGCCTTTTCTGATGTTTGCCTGGGCAAAGGTAATTTGAACCCGAGTGCAAAAAATGTAACATCGTGTCGTTATTTCACTACACACTGTGACTACTGGTTTACACTTTTAATAGGTTACAGCACTTACCTGTCACGAATTTTCTTAAACCAATACCTATTTGGGGTGAACAACAGCATATTATATCATTGCCCCAAAAATCATACTAATTGGGCTAGCTGATGTCATGTCATTATATTTCCATCCCCATGGTTTATAATCAGCGATAAATTCCCAGTCCGAATTGATCACTACCTCCAATCATCACTGCACATTTATCGTCTCCAAATCTAGCTGTCCCTCTTCCTGACCAGGATTGCCAGACCCAGACCCACAACCAGCATCGCCGCCAGCAGGACGGGCAAAAGAAAAGTCGAACCATTATCGGATGAAGCAGCGTCGTCCGACTGCCCCTGCGCGACCTCTGACAGACCTTGGATCACACCTTCTCCTGCTGCCGGTTCTTTCCCATCCATCTCTGGGCTTGAGGCTGCTGGTTTCACCAGGATATAGTCTCGCTTGATTTCCTGGTCGCTGCCAGCCGCATTGGTCACTGTCAGGTTCACGCTGTACAAACCGGGCACTGAGAAAGTATAGGATGGATGTTCCAGGGTGCTGTCGATCCGGGAATCATTATCGAAATCCCATGCCCAGTTGACAGGCTGGTTTCGAGACTGGTCCTGGAACTTAACGGTAAGAGGAGTATTCCCGACGGTGGGTGCCGCTATAAATCCAGCCAGGGGCCCTTTGGCCTCGGCAGAGTTCTGAGCACTTATAATCGTCAGTTCACTAACATTTTGAATGGATAGGCCGGTTGTGGTGGGATATTCTTCGTCGGCGCTCTGATAGAAATACCAATACTCAGGTTTGGCCGCCTCATGCCAATCCCAATTGCCGAAGACATGCAATTTCCAGGGATTTGATGAAGTATCGGCAAACCATACCAAGCGCATGCCTTCCCGATAGCCGCTGTCAGCATATTTTCCGCCTTGATACCAGCAGATCACCATGGGACCCTCTCGATTCGAGTAGCGGTATACATTTTGATAAGCAAATTTCTTGCTGAGGCCGTCAGCGGCTTTGATCCTAAGCACGTCTCCATGGCTCATACCGCCTACCAATTCGCAAAGATCTCTTACGTTTGTGCCCTTGACAGCTCCCATGTCCTTGTCCTGTATATTGGTATCTTCTTCAGGATTCCATCGCAGCCGCTTTTCGGTCTCCAGGTCAGAATGGTCCATGAATACCGGTCCTTGGTGATAATAATGAGTCTTGCCGTCCCCCATTACCGGCACATGGCTTGGATCCATCAACCACTTATAATCCACGGTTCTTTCAGCCAGCACCGTGTTGCCGTCCGGGGCTACTTTCCGGATCGTCAGACTGGTGGTAGCTGCCATCACCGGCGTCATCAAAGTAATAATCATGAGCATGGAAACCGCCCCTGCCAGCAACACATCTCTGATTAGCCGGACGCCAGTAGTTTTCAGCAAACTGAATCTCCTCCTCTGTGTGCCCTATTGTAAACTGGGACTACAAGAGCCAACCCACCGGCAACATATTGCCGAAGTCAAAATCTGATTCTAAGTGGACTTATCAGTAACGGAACAGTCCCGAAACAAGTGCATCGCTTTCGGCACGATAGACAAGTATGCCTCGCGGCCGACTGCCAGGCCGGCCTGATCAAAGGTATGGCGGGTCTGCAGACCAGTTAGTTCG
>CAZDND010000257.1:0-1919 GCA_964506825.1 uncultured Syntrophothermus sp. | reverse complement strand
AGAAAACGTCGTCGTCTGTTCCCTGGATGAATATCTGCCGGAGAATCCATATCCAGCATTTCCGAGGGATCTTTATGCTAAAGGGGTGGAGTGCCCGGGGGCAATAGCCTGGAAGGAGTTCGTTTCTGCAGATCCCATTACGGAAATGGCTGATGTGGATATGAGGGATATCGCGGTGCTGCAGTATACCTCAGGAACCACCGGGCGCCCCAAGGGTGCCATGCTATCCCACAAGAATCTTGTTAACGGCGCATGGATCAATACCGTTAACATTACCATGACTGTCGATGATGTCCAATTTGCGGTGTTGCCAATGTTTCATGTGACCTGTATGAACGATCACCTGAGTACATTAGCTTTTACTGGCAATACCCTGGTAATCATGACGCGCTTTGATGTCGAGTCCTGGTTGCAAATGGTGGAAAGGTATGGCGTAACCTGGGTGTGCGTGGCTACACCAATAGCTATTGCCGTTGCCAACCATCCGGCTTTCACCAATTATCGCCTGTCCAGCCTAAGGGCTTTTGCCATCGGCGGAGCCCCGCTTCCTATTGCTATTTCGAAGCGATATGAGGAACTGGGCCTTTCGTTATTTGAGGGTTACGGCATGAGTGAGACCACCGCTACGGTTACAATGAATCCGATGGATGCTGTCGTCATGGGAAGCATAGGACTTCCGGTCCCTCAGACAGATCTAAGAATTGCCGACCTGATGGATTTGGACCGGGATGTCGAAATCGGTGAAGAAGGCGAATTGTGGGTCAAGTGTGACAGCTGCGCCCTTGGCTATTGGGGAAATCCGAAGTCTTCCCAAGAGACCTTTCCGGGTGATGGTTGGGTTCGGACTGGGGATATTGTCAAGATGGACGAGAAAGGATATTTATACGTTTGTGGTCGACTCAAGGAATTAATTAAAGTAAATGCATATAGTGTTTTCCCGGCGGAGGTCGAACAGTATATGTATACCCATCCAGCTATCCTTGAGTGCTGCGCGATTGGTATTCCCCATGAGACAAAAGGGGAGGAAGTCAAGCTGTTCGTGGTGCTTAAGCCAGATTATGCAGGTAAAGTCACCGAGCTAGAGCTGGTTGATTGGGCTAAAGGGCAAATGGCCCCGTATAAATATCCTCGGATAATCGAGTTCCGGGATAATCTGCCTAAAGGAAGTACCGGCAAAGTGCAGCGTAAGGACCTTGTTGAAGAGGAGAAGAATAAACGAACCAACACTTAGTATGGGTTCTGCATAGAATATCGCTACTTCAGAAAAGCCACACTAAGGTGTGGCTTTTTTGTTGCAAAACACAACACTGTAGCGAAATCGGTCACTGGATACAGAACCAGGTACTGGGCTTAGAGTGATACCGGGCGATCGAGGTGTCAAATCCATCGTATTTAGTGACGAGGAGAGCACATCGGGCGAAGAAAAGGTGGTTGGGCAGAATTAATCGGAGGATTAACATTATTTCCTGGAGTTGGCACGATATTTGCTTTATTTATTAATTTAGAACAATTTATATTGTTTTTATTTGATTATCGATTCTGAATTGGGGGTGGCAGGTAAGTCTATTGCTTGGTTGATTATTGGCGAAATGACAGAATTACGAAAAATAAGGAGGCTATTTAATGTCACTACTGACACCTGAAATCATGGCTCGGCGCAGCTGGCTGAACAATTTCGATCCTGGTGTATCACCAGCAATAAACTATCCATATTTCCCAGCCTACGAGATTTTAAGAATCTCAGCCAATGTGGAAGCAGACAAAATAGCTACCTGGTTTTACGGTACCGAGATCAATTTTTGGGATCTGCAACTGTTTGCGATTCGTTTTGCCAATGCCCTGATTGAAGCGGGGATTAAAAAGGGTGATCGGGTAGGACTTATGCTGCCAACCAGCCCTCAGTTTGTAATCGCTTTTTG
>CAZDND010000256.1:0-2023 GCA_964506825.1 uncultured Syntrophothermus sp. | reverse complement strand
TCTTTGAATACATAGTTCCGGGGCTGAAAGAACTGGGGGTCAGCGACGAACAGATCAACCTGATCCTGGTGGAAAACCCCAAACGTTTCTTCGGCTATTGATCCATAGGCCTCGGGCGCGGATACTGAGGGCAACATGCCAACTGGAAATCGGAAGCGGACCCAATAGGGTTAGAAGGAATTTTAATTAATTAAGGGGAGAACAAAATGCGAACCAAAGAACAGTATATCGAAGGATTAAAACAGAAGCACCAGAACCTCTGGTACGACGGCAAGCCGCTGGACCGCCTGGACGAGAAGCAGCTGCCGGCTATCAATGTGATGGGAACCACCTTTGAAGCCGGACTTGACCCCGAAATGAAGGATCTGTGTACCGCTACCTCCCACCTGACCGGAGAAACCATCAGCAGGTTCACCCATATTCACCAGAACATTGATGATTTGCATAAGAAACAGGATATGACCCGAGCCCTGGGCAACAAAATCGGGGGCTGCATCCAAAGGTGCATGGGGATAGATGCGGCTAATGCCATTAACGCCGTGTCCTTTGAAGCCAGCAAAAGCCCGGAGAGGAAAACCGACTATCACACCAACTTCCTCAAGTGGTTGGAGTATTTCCAGAAGAACGATCTGGTAGGCAGTTGTGCGCAAACCGACCAAAAAGGGGAAAGGTTAAAAAGACCCGCCCAGCAAACCGACCCTGATATGTATCTGCATGTGGTCTCGGAAAATGCTGACGGCATAGTAGTCAGAGGCTGCAAGGTCCACATCTCGGAAGCCTCCATTTCCGACGAAATCCTGGTGGTTCCCAACCGGGCCTTGATGCCGGACGAGAAGGAATACGCAGTCTGCTTCGCGATCCCCTCCGATCATCCTCAGATCAAGCAGGTGGTGAGCTTCCATAACTACTATAATAGAAAAGTTTATCAGAAGGGTTTCGCCGGCGGTTACACTGATTCATACATCATTTTTGAAGATGCCTTTATTCCCTGGGAACGAGTATTCCTGTGTGGAGAAACCCAGCATGGCGGGTTGGCAGCCCTATTGTTCGCGCTTTTCCACCGCCACAGCTACTCCGGGTGTAAGCCGGCCACCCTGGATTATATCATTGGTATGGCTGGTCTGGCCGCGGAAATAAACGGCATTAACAAGACCCCTCATTTCCGGGCGATGATGTCAGAGCTGATTATGACTGCCGAACTGGGCTATGCGGCTGGATTTACCGCTTCGGCCCTGGGTTCGCCGCAGGTTTATATGCCCGGCAAGGGTCTGGTTCCGTATGGACCCGGCAGCTACATTCCCCATTCGATTTATGCCAATGTGGGCCGGTGCCTGACCGGTGAGGCCGTCTATCACGAGCAGGAGATCCTTTGCAACATTGCCGGGGGATTACCCGCAACCTTCCCCATGGAAGGCGACTTTACCAATCCCGAAACCAAGGACCTACTTGAGAAGTACCTTACTCGCAATCCCGATATCCCCGTCGACGACCAGATCAGGTTCTGGTTCCAATTCGTCGACTATACCTGCTCTCATTCGGCTGGTTCCAAGAGTTACGGGCAATTCCATGGCGGGGGATCTCCGATTATGGAGCAAATCGCCATCACGACTCAGTATGACGTCAATTCCAGAAAAGACAACGTCAGAAGACTGGCCGGCATGGCCCCGGCTCCCCAGAAAAAGAAATAAATCAGCAATAGCGGATTTTTCGAAGCAGGAGATGAGGTAATAGTGTTTGATAACTGGAACATGGTGGTAATCGGTGCCGGGACCATGGGCCACGGCATAGCGTTGACTTTTGCGGTTAACGGTTTCAATACTGCCATCGTCGACACGAGTGATGAAAAACTTGAGGAAGCCCGCCAAAAAATCGCCGCCAATCTGGAAACCCTGGTGCAATTTGGGGAGGTCACTCCAGCTGCCGCCGCTAAGGCCAAAAGGCTCATTACTTACACGGTGAAACTGGAGGAGGTTGCTCCCGGGGCCAACTTCGTATCGGAAGCGGTATTTGAAAGCGCCGATGT
>CAZDND010000255.1:431-2024 GCA_964506825.1 uncultured Syntrophothermus sp. | reverse complement strand
CAAAAACCAAAAATTATCCCTGCAGCACCAGCCATGATGAAGTAGGGAAACACCGGAAATACCGCTTGAATAAAAAAGAGCCCGAAGGCCACCAGCGGGGCAAGGAGTCCGAAACTCCTGAGATAGGTTACCGTATCCTGGACCGTCACAATATCCATAGTATCTCAGCCTTTGTTTGATATTTTCATACCTGGGTTAAGTAGATTTCGACAAATGCCGGTGTGTTCTTGGCATTTGTCAGCCGAATCCAGGATCCGGTCCATTGTCAACCCGGCACACATAATGCCTTTCCAGCCAGTCCAATGTAATCCCCACCCGGTCGGCCTGATGTTCCGAAAAACGGTGATCCGCTCCAGGAACGATATGGATTTCAACCGCCCCGGTCGCCTGCTCCTGTATATATTCAACATTACTCAAACTGACATCCCGGTCCTCTGCCCCGTGAATGACCAGAACCTTGCGGTCTCCCAGCGCCTTAAGGTACTTATCAAAATCATGGTTGGCAAAATCCTGGGCAAAACCTGGCCCCAGGGAAAATTCACCTTTATCATCCGACATCCGCAGAAATCCTCCGGACATCACCACATCCCAATGCTCCCGGTTGCCGAAAAATGTCTGTTTCAAAAGAACCGGAGTGGACCATAATACCAGACCCTTGATCCTCTCATCCTCCGAAGCCGCAGCCAAAGCCGTGGTGCCTCCGAAGCTTCTGCCCAGGAGGATCAAAGGGGAATTGCCTGCCTCCAACACATGGTCTATTATTGCCTTCATGTCCTGGATTTGTCTGGACAAGCTAGTATCAGAAAATGAACCCTGGCTCTCCCCACTGCCGGCAAAATCAAAGGCCGTCACTGATCCTGACCGGCTGACAACTTGTTTGGCAAACGGTTCCAGACGTCCCGAATTCTCTTTGGCACCCCTAAAACCATGGGCAACCACCAACTGAAATTTGATTTGTCCTTCGGGCAGATAAGACACACATGCCAGACAGTCTCCCGAACGCCCAGGAATATCGTATTTCTTTGAGATCATGCTCCACTTGACTCCTCATATCGGCTTCTTAGGTTTCATCTGATTGTCGGATTCATATCTCACCCGGTGGCTGCACATGTCACAAATATAGATCATCTTTCCGCGCTCATCGTCTTCCGCCTCTTCCATTCTTCGATAATCCTTGTGATCGCGGGGTACCTCTGCTCTCTTGCCACACAACGCGCATCTCGCAACAACCATCAATACTCCCCCCAACCCATAAAATTACCGAACATCGGACCTTAGGATCCACCGAGTAGCATATCAGCCATCAATGGACAACTTTCATGTAGAGAACTTGATTGTAATTTACCACCCCGGTGACATTTCCGGCCGCATCATAGACTGGAGTTGCCGTAGCTCCGCCAATGTATATTTTTGAATCCTCACCCATGGCCAAGCCTCTGACATATCCATCCAGCGCCTCGCCATCCCGGAAGACGATCTTAACCTTAACCAGAGCCGGTTGTTCATCATCATCTGTAAAACTGGGAAGTTTAATCTCTGTGCATCCGGCCGCCAGCAGGGACAACACGATTATTCCGATAAATAAGATGATGG
>CAZDND010000255.1:0-421 GCA_964506825.1 uncultured Syntrophothermus sp. | reverse complement strand
AAAATCCCAATCAGAATGATGATGGATTTTCTCTTCAAGCTACAACCTCCCGAAGCTGCTGCGGCGATTGACGTTTCTCATCTTTCGGTTCTTATCCGCCAGCCGGGCTTCTCCCCAATCCCGCAACCGGTTATTGACTGTATAATGCACCGAACCTCTTGGATATTGTCCCTCACCCTGCTCCTGGCCCGCCGGAGTATCCATTAGAATTTCGATACCTTGATCCACATTGTCAATGGCCCAAATATGAAACATGCCCCGACTCACATGCTCTATTATTTCTTCATCCAGCATCAGGTTGGCAACGTTTTGGTGCGGAATTATTACGCCCTGTTCTCCATTCAATCCTTTGATCTTGCATACCCTGAAGAAACCGGCGATTTTTTGGTTGACACCACCGATCGGTTGAATCTCTCCGCTC
>CAZDND010000254.1:0-2045 GCA_964506825.1 uncultured Syntrophothermus sp. | reverse complement strand
TTATCCTGGCCCATGAAATCGGTCATGCTGTCCTTCATCATGAAGCAGCAAAGATTGTCAATGGCAATTAAAAATTGACCCTTTCTGGCATTTGAATTTTGACCCCTGGTGTGTGAGTAAGCTACGGGGAGATTAGTTCTGTATCACCTCCCAGGACAGGTTCAACCGTTGAGGTTTTGCGAACCAGACCGGCGCGTTGCTTTTCCTTAAGCCGGTAGGACTCGCCCTTGACGTTAATCACAGTACAATGGTGCAGTAAACGGTCTAGGATGGCGGTGGCGATAATAGTATCCCCGAAGATCTCGCCCCACTGACCAAAACCACGGTTGCTGGTCAGAATGATCGAACCACGTTCATAACGGCGGGAGATGAGCTGGAACAATAAATGGGCTCCGTGTACATCCACAGGGACGTAGCCGATTTCATCAATAATAAGAACCTTGGGGATACAGTAGTACTTAAGTTTGTCATCCAGGCGGTTTTCCGCGTACGCTTTGTTAAAATTGGCGATCAGCGCTGCCGCTGAAGTAAACAAGGTACGATACCTTTTCTGAATTGCCTTTAGTCCCAGAGCTACCGAGAGATGGGTTTTGCCGGTTCCCGGCGGGCCTAAGAAAACCACATTCTCAGCTCGTTCGATGAAGGCTCCCGTAGCCAGCTCCCTGATGATCTTGGGATCGATAGAGGGTTGGAAACTGAAGTCGAAGGACTCCAGGGTCTTGATATATGGAAGCTTGGCCAAGGTAGTATTCAAGGCCATCTGCTTCTCAAACTTTAAGGCGATCTCCTCCTCCAAGAGACGGTCCAGAAAATCGGTGTAGCTTACTTCGTTTTTACTGGCTTCCTGGAGCAGGGATTCCAGCCGCTGATCGGTGCGATTGAGTTTTAACTTCTTGAGATTATCCTGGATGCGCAGCAATTGGGGATTATCCATGCAAGCCACCCCCTGCTGCCAGAGATTCATATATATCGAGGCTTCTGACCTGTACTTCTGGATGCAGAAGCAATGGGCCGGAAATTCTCTTTTGCTGTAATCTTGGTTTGTTGAGCAGGTTCTGGTAGTGTTCCGGTTCCATTACCACCCGGTGCTTGGCTTCCGATCTCTTGTGGCTGGCAATGATGGTGCCGTTATGGTAAATATGGATCCAGTCACCAGGAGCTGTCTGGATATCTACAGCGTGGTTAACGTATTGCCAGGGCACTGAGTAGCGATTAGCCTCAAAGGAGACTAGGCAGTCCGCTGCTACCTTGCGTATCTGGGATTCTTGCATTATGTAGGCTGGCTTCCCAGCTACCGAGCGTAAGTTTTCCCGCTTGAAGCGCTCGGCTGGTTTTTCGTGAACCGTGCCGTGAATGCGCTGATCCGCGATATTGGTAATCCAGTGCTGCACCTGCTCGTTGGCATCGGTCAGGGAAGAGAATTCCTTGCCCGGTAAAAAGGAACGCTTAACATATTTGACCCCGGATTCCACCTTGCCTTTGGTCCTAGCCCGATAGGGCCGGCACAGTCTGGGAGTGTAGCCGTAATAGCGGCAGAAATCTTCAAAGCGGGGGTTGAGCCTGACATTAGCTGTTCCCCGGTCGAATACAATGGTCCGGGGATTGTCGTAGAGTATCTCGTCCGGAACTCCTCCAAACCAATCAAAAGCCCTTTCATGACAGGCAATCAGGGTGGGGAGTTTCTCATCCTGGGTAAACTCTACGTAAGAAGCCCGGGAGTAGCCTAATACTATTACAAATATGTGGAGCCGCAGCGGGCGACTAGCCATCAATACCTGCCGGCTGCCCCAATCCATCTGGGCCTGCAACCCAGGCGGAGTTTCAAATCTTACTGTGGCTGCTTCGACCTGCCGGTAAGTATCCCTGAGGGGGCGCACGGCCGTTTTTACAAGGGAGTAGCTGCCTGTGTAACCTCTTTCCTGCAGCTCATGGTACATGCTGGTAGCGTTAAAATCCAGTTGTCCAGCCCGTTCGAGCAGGAAGGGCATGAAGTCATCCAGTTTACCGAGTTTAATTTTTTCTCTCTGATAAGGGGCATGTTTTTC
>CAZDND010000253.1:0-2067 GCA_964506825.1 uncultured Syntrophothermus sp. | reverse complement strand
ATACGATCGTCATTCTGTGCCAAACGTGCTATCTCAACCTAATCAGCAGCAATCCTTGTTCAGCCAACGTTACGGCTGAGGCTCGCCGCCCTGCGCCTCGCGCTCGGCGGCATTCGGGACGAGGCCGAGATACGGGGACATCGCCGGACCTATGTGGGGTCCATGCCAGGCCGTATTTTGCAGGGTATGAAGCAGGCGGGCTCCAAAAATCCCGTTTTCCTGTTGGATGAAATCGATAAGATGACAGCGGATTTCCGGGGTGATCCATCCTCGGCTTTGCTGGAGGTCCTGGATCCCGAACAGAACTTCATGTTCAGCGATCACTATATTGAAAGTCCATTTGACCTGTCCAAGGTGATGTTTATCACTACGGCCAACTCCACATATAATATTCCCAAGCCCTTGCTGGACCGGATGGAGGTGATCCATCTCGCCGGGTACACCGAGGAGGAAAAGGTGCGGATCGCCCTGGACTACCTGATCAAAAAGCAGATCCAGGAGCATGGACTGAAGCCTAAAAACCTGGAAATATCCGAGGGCGCGGTCAGGAAGATCATTCGGGAGTACACCCGGGAAGCCGGGGTCAGGAACCTGGAACGGGAAATTGCCAGCATTTGCCGCAAGACAGCCCGGGAAGTAGTCAAGGATCGTCAAAAACAGACCCGGGTGGGGAGCCAGAACATTCCGGCACTCCTGGGTCCCCAGCGTTATCGCTACGGTGTCGCGGAAAAAGAGAGTCAGATAGGCTTGTCTACCGGATTGGCCTGGACTGAAGCGGGCGGCGATATTTTGTCAATCGAGGTTGCCTTGATGCAGGGCAAGGGAAGCCTGACCCTAACTGGCCAATTGGGAGACGTGATGAAGGAATCCGCTCAGGCGGGATTGTCTTATATCCGGTCCCGCCGTGAATATCTGGATATCGAACCTGACGTGCACGAAAAGACGGATATTCACCTGCACGTACCTGAAGGAGCTATTCCCAAGGACGGTCCATCAGCCGGCATCACCATCGCGACGGCACTGGCATCGGCTTTCGCAAACCGTCCTGTATATAACGACCTGGCCATGACCGGAGAGATCACCCTGCGGGGTCGGGTGCTGCCGGTAGGCGGGATCAAGGAAAAAATTCTGGCGGCCCATCGGGCGGGCATAAAGACGGTCATTCTGCCAGCTGACAACAAGAAAGACCTGGAAGATGTTCCGGCCAACGTAAGGCGCAAGATGGATTTCATCCTGGTAGACCACATGGACCAGGTCCTCGACCGGGCACTGGTCCCGGAGGATCATGCGAATTAAAAACGTTTCGTTTACCGCTTCGTGCTTTAACCGGGAACAGCTGCCCGAACCTAATTTGCCAGAAATTGCTATGATGGGACGCTCCAATGTGGGCAAATCATCCCTGATCAATCGGCTGGCGGCGCGCAAGAATCTGGCTCGCACCAGTTCAACCCCAGGTAAGACCCAGAGCATTAACATCTACCTGGTCGATGATCTGTGGAACCTGGTGGACCTGCCGGGCTATGGATATGCCAAAGCGGCCCGGACCCAGAGAGCCTTTTGGGGGAAGTTGATTGAGGGGTATCTCCTGGAGCGTCCCACCCTGCGCGGGGTGGTACATCTAATCGATATCCGCCATGCCCCCATGGAAAGCGACCTGCTAATCCATGAGTGGGTCCGTTCCCAAGACATACCGGTTATAGTAGTCGCCACCAAGATGGATAAAATATCCCGCGGGCAGAGACTTCAGCATCTCAAGGTGATCGAGCGGGATCTGCGGCTGACCCAGCTTCCGCTGCCGGTTTCTTCGCTGACCGGGGATGGTCTTCCGGAACTGCTGAACGCTTTGGAGCTATGGCTGGATTAGCCTGGTTACCCTTGGATCCGCCGATCAGTTGGTGAAGCTTGTCTGCTGATGGCGGACCAGCACCTATATGCCGAGTACCCGGACACGGCGGCAGAAAAGCCTGTCGCCGGGTCTTTTTTTGCCAACTAACAGAGAAAAAGTCAAACAAGAGAACCGTCCCCCTGTTTGTGAATAATGTGACAAACAAGGGGACGGTTCTCTTG
>CAZDND010000252.1:223-2093 GCA_964506825.1 uncultured Syntrophothermus sp. | reverse complement strand
CCAGCTCATCAAAAAGCTGGAGGGTCTGACAAGCGCCCCGCAGGCCGCCCAGATAATCCGCGATCATGGAATCGTAGAAGGCCGTATGGGCGAAAGCTTTGTGGGCCAGCTTGAATCTCAGATCCTTGGTTACCCCACCTTCGCGGGATAGTTCCTCCAGGATGGGCGTATAATCATCCGGGCTGACCACTACCAGGACATCCTGATAATTCTTGGCCGCCGAACGGATCATGGTGGGACCTCCGATATCGATGTTCTCGATGGCCTCTTCCAGCTCCACCCCGGGTTTTTTGATGGTCTCCCGGAAGGGATAGAGATTCACCGCCACCATATCGATAGGTTCGATAGCGTTTTCTGCCAACTGCTGCATATGATTAGGAATGCGCCGGGCCAGAATGCCCCCGTGTATCTTCGGATGCAGGGTTTTGACCCTGCCGTCCAATATCTCCGGAAAGCCTGTAACATCGGCCACCTTGGACACCTTTACCCCGGCCTTCTTCAATAGTTCATAAGTTCCTCCAGTGGAAATTATGTCCCAGCCCAGCTTTTCCAGCCCCTGGGCGAAATCCACTACGCCTTCCTTGTTGGAAACGCTGACCAAAGCTCTCTTATTCACAGTCGACTCCTCCTTCGGCAAAATATTGACCCGTTTTCGGCAAACCTCCAGCCGTCCTTCGGCGATCAGTCTCACCGCCTGAGGCAGCAGCAGATGCTCCTGCTGCAGGATTCTGTCAGCCAGTGATTCTTCATCATCACCCTGCATTACCGGTACCGCTTGCTGTAAAATCACCGGGCCGGTATCGACCCCCAGGTCGACAAAATGTACGGTGCAGCCGCTGAATTTCACTCCATAATCCAGGGCCTGGCGATGAGCATGCAGACCTGCAAAAGATGGCAGCAGCGAGGGATGGACGTTGATGACCCGCTGGGGAAAAGCCTGGATAAAGGTTTCCTTAAGAATCCTCATAAAACCAGCCAGCACTACCAACTCGACCCCAAATCTGCGGCAAATGCTGACCAGCTCAGCCTCATAATGCTGCCGCCCGTCAAATTGGGCAGGATTTACGTAATAACCAGGTATGCCTCGATTTTTAGCTTTTTCCAAGACCGGCGCCTGAGGCTGGTCAGTTATGACCACCTGAATGATGGCCGGCAGGTTATCATAAAGAATACTATCATGCAGGGCCTCAAAATTGGAGCCTCTGCCGGAAGCCAGGACGCCCAGCTTTAATTTTCCCGCCCCTGGGGGCCTCACCCTGGTCATCACCCAAGTTCGCCTACTCTCTGTATATTATTTCAGAATAATGCCGCCTTCTCCAGCCGCTATCGTTCCAATGCGATAAGGCACCTCTCCCCTGGAGAGCAGCTCCTTCAAGGCCAAATCTGCCTCCTCAGGAGCAACTATGATTATGAAGCCGATACCCATATTGAAGGTGCGGAACATTTCCATCCGCTCTACCGGGCCTTTTTCGGCCAGGAACCCGAAAATTTCTGGGACCTTCCAAGCTGAGGTGTCGATATGTGCCTCGAAGCCGGGCGGAATTACTCGGGACAGATTCCCCGGGATTCCTCCCCCGGTAATGTGGGCCATGGCTTTTATCTCTACCTGATTCAGCAGATGCAGGATACTCTTCACATATATGCGGGTCGGGGTCAGCATAACCTCGCCGGCTGTCCGGTCCCCGAACAGAAGGTCCCCGGCTGCCAAACCTGCCCGATCAAACACGATTTTTCGCGCCAGTGAATAGCCGTTGGAATGAAGACCCGATGATCCCAGACCAAGGATGATGTCTCCCTCGGCTACCTTTTTTCCATCAACAATGGCATCCTGATTGTGCGGAAGCTCGCGCCACTTCATCTGCGCCCGCTT
>CAZDND010000252.1:0-213 GCA_964506825.1 uncultured Syntrophothermus sp. | reverse complement strand
TATTCATTTTCCCCGTAAAAATCAGGCATCTCCGCGGTTTCCCCCCCGATCAGGGCGCATCCTGCCTGACGGCACCCCTCGGCGACTCCTCGTACGAGGTCCGCCACCTGTTCGGGAATCAGCTTGCCTACTGCCAGATAATCCAGGAAAAACAGGGGTTCCGCCCCATTTACCAGAATATCGTTCACGCACATCGCCACCAGGTCGATCCCT
>CAZDND010000251.1:0-2127 GCA_964506825.1 uncultured Syntrophothermus sp. | reverse complement strand
GAACGCATCATGCGTCGCCTAAAAGCGACAGTTTCAATCCGCGAACGTCGCAATTAAGCGACAGAATGTCCGGATCAATTCCCGCCTTATTCCATTTAATAAGCTTTTGTAATAGAATGAAGATAAATTCATGTCGCTTAAATGCGACTTTGAGATCGTGAGATGAAAGGAGGGGGATCTGTTTTGGGTGAAGTGCAGAACATCTGGAAATCTCTGCGTGAAACCGGACATTGTGAAGGCGCAGCGCTGTCCCCTGAAATCAGTGAATCCTGGGCCCGAAGCGAACAGTCTGGAGTTGATCCCTATAAACGTCGCTGCGATGTAATCATCTCTCCCGAGGAACTGGAAGAGAGAAAAAACAGAAATAATCTGCTGATGGAACAGGCCGCCGTGATGATGGGCCATCTTAACCAGTTTATGGAGGGAACCGGTTTCGTTTTTGCCCTGGCCGACCGGGACCTGATCCTTCTCTCCCGGGTGGGAAGTCAGGACGCGATTGATTTTGCCAACCTGGCCAATTTCATAGAAGGCGCTGACTGGTCAGAAAAAGTAATGGGAACTACTTGTGGAGCCATTGCTCTGATCCAAAAGAAGCCAGTTCAGTTTAGCGGTTATGAATCCTACTGCCGGGTGGCGACTTTCGGATGTGGATGTGCATCCCCAATCTTCAACGGCGACGGAGAGATAATTGGTGTCCTCACAGTGGCCGGTCCGCAGCCGCGTTTCAACCGTCACACTCTGGGGATGGCGGAGGCGGCAGCTCGGGCCATCGAGCATCAGATGGCCCTCCAGGACGCCTATCAGCAAATGGCCAACCTTCATAAAACCACTATCATGGAGTCAATGTCCGAAGGTGTGCTGACCTTGGATCGCAATCACCGAGTGACCCATATAAATATGATTGCCGCCCGGGATCTGGGGATTGATTTTGCCAAGTCGGAAGGAAAAATTCTTGAAGTCCTGATGCCTCCCGGCAATGAATTCTTCTTTTCCAAGATATTCAGCAACAAGAGACTTTCCGCTGAGCCTTTGTTGATCCGGAACAAAAACAATTTGGTAAAATTGGCCGTCAGTTCTACTCCCCTCATGGGAAAAAACAGCAAGACTCTTGGTACGGTGGTCATCCTTCAACCAATGAAACAGTATAAGCAATTGATCGAAAGGGTCTCGGGTGCAAGGGCCAATATTACGTTTGACCAAATAATCGGGCATAGTGATGAATTCAGATTTGCTGTGTCTTGCGCTAAAAAGGCAGCTCAAGTTGACTCCAACGTGCTTTTGCTGGGGGAGAGCGGGGTAGGTAAGGATATGTTTGCCCAGGCGATTCACAATGCCAGCAATCGTTCCAAGGAACCGTTTTTTGCGATTAACTGCGCTGCTTTACCCCGGGAACTGATAGCAAGCGAGTTATTCGGCTATGAAGACGGAGCATTTACCGGCGCACGCAAGGGAGGCAATCCTGGCAAGTTCGAACTGGCTGACCAGGGAACGATTTTTCTTGACGAGATTGGCGAAATGCCAGTGGATATGCAGGCCTCGATGCTTAGACTGCTTGAGGAGGGTACGGTCGTACGCCTGGGAGGCAGGGAAGTGATTCCGGTTAATGTGCGAATAATCGCCGCCAGCAACAAAAATCTGCTGGAGGAAGTAAAAATGGGTAATTTTCGGCTTGACCTCTATTACCGGCTGGGGGTCATGGACATCAAAATACCCCCTCTTAGGGACAGAAAAGATGATATCCGGGGATTGGTCGACCACTTCATCGAATTGATCGGCCCCAAGTTGGGCAAAACTATCTCAGGCATTGATTATAAAGCTATGGACTTGCTGCTGAAATACGACTGGCCCGGCAATGTCAGGGAACTCAGCAACGCCATTGAACGAGCTATCAACCTCTCGTCGACGACGATACTGACCGAGGAGAATTTTTCGCTGAAGGCCGTCGACTTGGTAAATGAAGTGCCTGTCAAAATGGACCTCAGAAGCAATAAAGTGAACACTGAAGAACAGCTGATCAGGAACTGCCTGCGCAAAAACAACAATAACCGGGTCAAGGCGGCTGAGGAACTGGGGATCAACCGGGCCACATTATATAGAAAGCTGAATAAACAGCTTAAAAGAAAACAG
>CAZDND010000250.1:0-2128 GCA_964506825.1 uncultured Syntrophothermus sp. | reverse complement strand
GCTGGTCGGTTATTGAGGTTTACCCTGACAGCCAGAACGCTGATTCGTTTTATTTTGAAGGCGAGGAAGAACCCACTATCCGGGAAATAGCCAACATAAGGGATTGGAAGGAAGAGGATTACGACCGGGTCGTCCTGTGGATCCACCAAGTGGGTGAATTGAAAGATTTATAGGTTCCAATCTGATTGGTCAAACATCCTGACCTATGGAGCAAGGCTCTGATTCATCAAACGGTGGATGATAGGTCACCTCAGGACTATTATGAGACGGCAGCCTGGTGGTATTTACATGGCTGGATTTGGATCCAATTCCGGAGGACTTACGATTGGGGTGGTTATCTCCGGTGCCAACATAAAACGGTCAAGAGCTGAGCATGTTATTATTGAATTAATGTTTGAATGAAGAAAAGGAGGACTATGATTGTGGATTTTAAATTGACCAAAGAGCAGGAAATGATTCAGAAGGCGACCCGCGAATTTGCTGAGAAAATCATCATGCCGGTTGCCGACCAGATCGAACGCGAAGGCCGGATACCGTCGGAAATCATGGATGGTATGGCTGAATTGGAGCTGTTTGGCATCGCCTACCCGGAGGAATACGGAGGAACCGGTGCAGGATACCTGCCTTATGCCTTGGCAACCGAGCAGATAGCCAGGGCCAGCGGAAGCGTGGCCGGCGTATACTCCGTTCACTATTTGGGTACCAGTTCCATTGCCAGTTTTGGAAGTCCGGAGCAGAAGGCTAAATATCTGCCTCTGGCGGGGAGCGGGGAAAAGATATCATCCTTTGCATTTACCGAGCCCGCCACCGGTTCCGATCCCAAACAGTTGACCACAGTGGCGGTCAGAGACGGAGACGAATTTGTAATCAACGGAGTAAAACGTTTTATTTCGGCTGCCTATCTGGAAGGTCCCATCGTGATATTTGCCAAGGACTCAGAAACTGGCCACCCGACAGCATTCCTGGTTGATAAATTCTGCCCAGGTTATTCGGTTTCTGAGCCCTGGAAAAAAATTGGTCTGCATGGAAGCAAGGTAGTGGATATTTACCTCAAGGATGTCAGGGTACCGGCATCGGCGGTTCTGGGACCCAAGGGCCAGGGATATCCGGTTTTATTGGCGGGCATTTCTTTCGGTAAGGTCGGAATGTGTGCGGGCAGCCTCGGGGGAATGCAGGCAGCATTGGAAGCCAGCATAAAATACGCCAAAGAGAAGGTGCATCGTGATGGCACCATTGCCAAATTTCCAACCATCCAGGTGGCGATAGCCAAAATTGCTGAAAAGGTGGAAGCTGCACGTTGGCTTACTTATCGGCTGGCATGGTTGGCTGACAATACCAACGACTTAACAGCATTTGCCAAGCAGGCTGCCATGACCAAGGCATTTGTTGCCGAAGCGGGGGTAGACGTGGCGCGACTGGCAATTGGAGTGCACGGATCATACGGGTTGATGGAAGATTATGCGGTTTCCAGGATTTATTGTGACGCTATCATTTCGGAGCAGACTGAGGGAGTTGCCGACATGCAGCGTTTGATAACGGGAGGGAGCCTGCTGGGATGATCCTTAGGGTTTCAGATGATAGCCCTTGTGGGTAAAGCTTAGGGAGTATCTGGAGTGGATGGAGAGTCTGGAGGCAGACCTGGACCTGTGAGCAAAACTACCAGGTCTGCTGTCGCAGATCATTGAAGCCCGCAAATATTTCGAATATAAGAATGACCCACCTATCGGTAACCCTGGGATTTGGTTTTGTTTTCATGGTATCCTTTAGCGTTATTTTGGGTCATGCGAAAGTGACCCATGGTTTGGTTTTTCTGGTGCTAGCGCTCCCTGGAGGCTGCTTATGCAGTCGGCTATTACGGGCTCGAAACCGGAGCTCAGCAGACTGGAGAAATAGAGAACCGCCTTCGGGTGTTGAGTCGGATTTCGAATCAATAGTAGACACTAATGGTGGCTCTGCCGACGATTTCCAAGGGCGCGGTTTCGTTGACTGCCTGTTGCCGGCTGTGATAGCATTGAGGTGTTAATTATATATTTTCTCTTATCAAGAGTGGCTGAGGGACTGGCCCGATGACGCCCGGCAACCGGCTGGAGTATTCAGCAGCGGTGCCAATTCCTGCAGTTGTGGTTCT
>CAZDND010000249.1:0-2167 GCA_964506825.1 uncultured Syntrophothermus sp. | reverse complement strand
GAGGGAGACTGCCAGGTAACGCACCAAGCGCGAGGAGGAAGAAAATGAAGGCCAAGGATAGAATCATACTGGCCCTGGATGTGGATGGGGAAGCAGCCGCCATGGACATGGTGGACACCCTGAAAGACCACGTGGGGCTTTTCAAGATCGGCATGCAGCTTTATAACAGCGTGGGACCGGAAATTGTGCAGCGCATAACCGATCACGGCGGCAGGGTATTCCTGGATTTGAAGTTTCACGATATCCCTAATACGGTGGGCGCGGTTTCCCGAGTGGTCACCGAAAAGGGCTGCTGGATGTTCAACGTTCACTGCGCCGGAGGGCGGGCTATGATGACGGCTGCTGCCCGGGCGTCCAGTGAGGAGGCCGCCAGAAGGGGAATCAATCGTCCGGTTATCCTGGGGGTAACTGTATTGACCAGCCTGTCTCAGGCGGAGCTGAATCAGGAAATCGGTATCGCTGGAAGGGTTGACGACACGGTGGTCAAATGGGCTGAAATGGCTCAGGAATCGGGATTGGACGGAGTAGTGGCTTCGCCCCGTGAAGTATCCGCTATCAGGGAAGCCTGCGGGGCCGGATTCCTGATCGTCACCCCTGGAGTCAGGCCGCTTTGGGCCGATGTAGGGGACCAGAAACGAGTAACGACTCCCCGGGCAGCCATCGACCTGGGAGCAGATTATCTGGTAATCGGCCGGCCGATCACAGCCGCCGCCAATCCCCTGGAGGCTACCCAAAAAATTATTGCAGAGTTGGAGGAATAAGGGTGAACAAAGAAGAGATATCCAAGATATTTATCCAATCCGGGGCGTTGCTGAAGGGTCATTTCGTGCTTACCTCAGGGCGGCACAGTGATCAGTACATGCAGTGTGCCCAGGTGCTGCAGTATCCCGGCTATACGGACCAGCTGACCAGAGTCATTGCCGAGGGGTTTGCGGAGGACAAGATCGATGTGGTGGTAGCTCCAGCCATGGGGGGGATCATAGTCGGCTACGAGGTGGCGCGCCATCTGGGTACCAAATCGATATTTTGTGAGCGCGAGGCCGGAAAGATGTCTATGCGCAGGGGTTTTGTCATTGAACCGGGGCAAAGGGTCCTGGTGGTGGAGGATGTGGTCACCACTGGAGGATCAGTGAAAGAGGTCATCGAACTGGTCAGGAGCATGCAGGGCACTGTGGTTGGAGTAGGGATTCTGGTGGACCGGAGCGGCGGCAAAACTGATTTCGGGGTCAAAACCGTTTCGGTGCTATCCATGGAAATCGAGTCTTTCCCGGCGGAAGACTGCCCCCTTTGCAAGGCGGGAGGAGCCCCGGCTGTCAAACCAGGCAGCAGAAGCCTGAGCTAGACGCCACCCAGGCCAGCGGTCCGCCACGGGTCAGGTAGCGGACGCCAAGAGTGATTCCAAACGTTCATCATTGGGATTGATGTCGATGGTCCAGTAGGGATCGTAGATTACCATCCCCGGCCGCGCTCCGCGCGGCTTTTTGACGTTGGTGCGAAAAGTGTAATCTACGGGGATCCGGGAGGCCTCTTTGCCCCGGGAGAAATGAGCTGCCAGGATGGCGGCTTCTTCCAGTGAAGCAATCGGGATTTCGTCCACGCTGGTGACCCGGTCCTCGGGTTGCAAGATGACGTGTGTTCCGGCAAAACCCTGGGTATGGAGCCAAAGGTCACCTTTGCGGGCGATCTTCAAGGTCAACAAATCGTTTTGACGATTATTTTTGCCCGCCAGAATCGTCCACCCGTCCGAGGACTTGAATCGGCGCGGCTGTGAAGGTTCCTGACGCTGTTTTTTACGGGTTGTCTTGCTTTTGGCAAAACCCTGTTCCTGGAGTTCCTCTGCAATTTCTTCGATGTCGGCGATGGTGCTCGCCTTTTCCAGGGAGAGGGCCACCGATTCCAGATATTCAATTTCCAGGCGGTTTTGCCGGATAAATTCCTGCAGATGCACCCGAGCGGTCCGGGCCCTGGCATACTGCTTGAAATAACGCCGGGCATTTTCCTGGGGGGTCAGATGGGGTTGGAGAACGATGGTAGTTTCGCCTTCCCCGTCAAAATTCGGCAAGGTGGCTTTGGTGTCTCCCTTTTTCAACTGGAAACCGTAGGTCGTCAGCAGTTCCCCGCAGTTGCGCAGTAAATCTGATTTTTCAGCCTTTTGAAGATCGCCCTC
>CAZDND010000248.1:0-2172 GCA_964506825.1 uncultured Syntrophothermus sp. | reverse complement strand
TTCAGGGTTTGACGATAGGGAACTCCAGTGCACAGGATAATTGTTTTCGCCTGAATCATGCTTTCCCCCGACATAATTAGATATCCGGCATCATCTGGGAATACATTATCGGCTTTGCTCCTTACGATGTCTATGCCCATCGATGTGGCGTGCTTGAGGAATGTCTGGCGAAGTTCTTCTCCAGAGATTGAAGGGAAACCCAGATAATTGCTGATCCAGGGTGCTTTATGAAGAGGCGGACTGCACAGTTCGGCCCCAAGGACGATCACATCCCGGTTTTTATTTTTAGCATTGATAGCGGCTGACAGGGCTGCTGGCCCGCAGCCGATGATGGCGATGTCAAACTTATGTTCGGACAACTAACGGCACCTCCTTACTTATTAAGATTTATTCTACCAATTTGTTGTTCTTAATGCTCGTCCAAATAAAATCTTTGCGTTTAAGTTGCTGATGCAGCAAAGGACTGATTGGAAATCCCTCAGGAGATGACTGCATTTACTTTTAGAATCATGGATTACTGTTGCATGGTTGGATGGCTTGGGTATTCGGCAGGAGATCCATCCGGATAGCGACGATGATCTGTTTGATGGCTTCAAGGATTTCATCACTCCACATGGATGGCATTGCGAAAATATCAAGCAGGAATATTCTGGGGTTAACTCGAAACCTCATCCAGGACCTTTAAAGGGGGGCGGAAAATTGGCAAAAAATAAGCAGAACAAGAGTGGCAGTTGGGAGTCTATTTCACCGAATCAGAGAAAAATGATTATCGGCCTTGTGGCTGGCATCGTTATCGTATCCGTGCTTCTTGGGTACTTTGCTACCAATCCCGTGGGGAAAAAGATCAGTGTTCAGACGGATAAGGGCACGTTCGTGATGGAAGTTTACCCCAATCTTATGCCTAACACCAGTAAAAATTTCATCCAGATGGTGGAAGAGCAGTTCTACAACGGTCTGACATTCCACCGGGTGGAGGAGAGCTTGATTCAAGGCGGAGATCCTGAGGGTGATGGCACCGGAGGACCGGGCTGGGCCATTCCTCTGGAGATCAACAAGCAGTTGAAGCATGAGCGTGGAGCGGTGGCTATGGCAAGGAGTGAGGATCCTAACTCAGCTGGCTCACAGTTTTATATTGTGAAAAAGGACATGCCAGCCCTGGATGGCAAGTATGCTGTATTTGGCCAGGTGGTCGAAGGTATGGCGGTCGTAGACAAGATCCAGGCGGGCGACAAGATGATCGAAGTGGAAATGAAATAATAGTCACAGTAAATTTATCGTTAACATTACTTTGGAAATGGGAACGAGCAAAAAAACAGCCCAATGAGCATATGGGCGGAACTAAGGAAAGCAGAAAAAATGATGGAAAACATTCAGAATATGTTTATTGTCTGGGGCACCAAATTGGCTGGGGCACTTGTTGTATTATTAGTGGGGCTGAAACTTATCGGTTACCTTGAGAATTTGATTCTGGCAACCATGCAAAAAAGGCAGGTTGACCCGACTCTCCATTCGTTTATCACTTCGTTGGTGGGAATCACATTGAAGATACTGCTCTTCATATCGGTCGCTTCGATTCTTGGGGTGGCTATGACTTCGTTTGTGGCTCTGCTGGGAGCCATGGGTCTGGCAGTGGGTATGTCGCTGCAGGGCAGCTTGTCTAATTTTGCCGGGGGGATCCTGATTCTGGTGCTGAAGCCTTTCAAGGTAGGCGACTTCATAACCGGAGCCGGACATGCAGGTACGGTAAAGCAGATAACGATTTTTTATACCTATTTGACGACGGTGGATAATGTGACCATCATCATACCCAATGCGGCCCTGTCTAACAGCAGCGTTATCAATTACAGCGTCAATGACTTGCGGCGCGTTGACCTGGCATTCAGAGTCAATTACGGATCTGACATCAAACATGTAAAGGCGGTTATTCGCAGTGTAGTGGATGGGCATTCCCTAATTATCCAGGATCCGGAGCCGTTTGTCAGATTGGGGGCACAGAGCGATAATTCGCTGGAGTTTGCGGTCAGAGTTTGGGTGAAAAATGGGGATTACTGGACGGTTTATCATGATATCAGCGAACAGATCAAAGAAAAATTCGATGAAGAGGGCATAGATATTCCATATCCCCACCTTATCAACATCGCTAAAAAACAGACCCCGGCAGATGAATAATCG
>CAZDND010000247.1:0-2189 GCA_964506825.1 uncultured Syntrophothermus sp. | reverse complement strand
CTTTCCATATCCAGATGGCAATGGGAAAGGTATTTTAAAAAAATATTACCATGATTTCCGGTTATACTTCGTTGCATGAAATGCAGCGGCTCATGAAGCTGGTCGAGTACCGTAAACTGGACCTCACTCCATTGATCACCCATGAATTCAAATTCAGCGAGATTCTCAAGGCCTATCAGGTATTTAAGGATCGGGCTGACAATTGTCTTAAGGTGATGATAGTTCCTGATTGATAGCATTCCGGCAAGGTTTCACACAGCAATACTATATCGACACACGGGATGTATCATATTAGCCGTTCTATGGGCAAAGGCCGAAATGTCGTGCCTAAACACCGGGATTGGATAATATGGCACGATATTTGCATGATTTTAATGATAAAATACCCGAATGAAAAGGAGGATTATGATGAGACACAACAAGGAGTTATTTGATCTGACTGGACAGGTAGCGATTGTAACCGGAGGGGCATCTGGGATTGGGGTGCAGATGTCTTATGCCCTGGCTGAAGCAGGGGCTAATCTGGTAATCGCCGCCCGAAAGTTGGATCGATGCGTGGAAATGGCGAATAGTATCACCGCAGAGACTGGAGTTCGAACATTGCCGGCCCGTTGTGACATTACCAGCGAAGAAGAGATTGATGCTCTTTTTGATTTGGTGATGGCTGAGTTCGGCCGGGTAGATATCCTGGTTAATAATTCCGGAGCATCATGGGGAGCCCCGTCTTTGGAATTCCCTCGCAACGGGTGGGACAAGGTTATCAGCACCAACCTGACTGGTCCGTGGCTATGTATGCAAAAAGCGGCGCGGATAATGACCCAACAGAAATACGGACGCATCATTAACCTGGCATCTATCGCTTCATTTGTGGGGGCCAAACCTGAAGTAATGGATACTGTTTCTTATCAGGCCAGTAAAGCTGCCATTGCAGGATTGACCAAAGATCTGGCCGTCAAATGGGCTCCCTATAATATCACTGTTAACGCCATTGCCCCTGGCTGGTTTCCTTCCCATATGAGTGAAGGGTCAATACAGAAGAACCCCCAGACCTATCTGGATATGATACCCATGAATCGTTTTGGCGGAGAGGATGAACTGAAGGCGGCCACGCTTTTCCTGGCATCTCCGGGAGCCAGCTATGTAACCGGGGTGATCCTCAGTGTTGACGGCGGTTATGTGGCAATGTGAATTTTGACTGGATGAATCGCCCCCAGTGCTTAGAGGTACTAGGTTGTGGGAGCGGCACTCCACCTTTAAAAATGGCATGATCAATTCAGAATCGGTTTCCGTTAACGATTTGGCACAGCATCTGATGCCAACCGCAGTTGGTTCGGTTTCCGGGATTCTTAAAAATATCAATCTGGACTAGTTTCCTGGAGCTACATAATCGTTGTATAACAGGTGCCTTGGAGATGTACGTGCCATACTATATGGAATTAGAATCCACAAATGAATATGATGCCCTGGTATCTTTATCTGGCCTGGATTCTTTTTGTCATCCAGTGGCGTCCTTTCGTCATCCGTCTATGTAAAGAGTATTTTAATCCGTGCTATCATGGGAGCATGGAAATAATATTATTTGGAAATATGGTTCATTGAAGCAGGATTTTTCCAACGTTTCGCCAATTAATATAATGGTTGTGGAAGATCCGGGAATATCCGATTGATCAATCGCTTGGTAAATTTGGCTAAGCAACAGTGGGATTTCGGGTACATGCGATTAAGGGATCCCAGCACAGGCGTAGATCGACCTACCAAGAAACAGGGGGTGGCGAAATGGACTGGATTAACAGACTGATTCGGGATGAAGAAGGACAGGGTATGGTTGAGTATGCTTTGATCCTGGTTTTTATAGCGTTGGTCGTGGTTGGTGCAGCCGGTGCTCTTGGAGATGCTGTTGATAATTCGATTAATAAAGTAGCAAATGACCCTGCGTGGCTTTAGCCAACAAGAATGATATTGGATCGAACCGATTGACGAATTGATGACGATTAATAGTCTTTTCCGAACATCCCAGGTCAGAAAATGAGCTGTAGCTTAAAGACATCCATGAGACCGCTAATGTCCTGGACACAAAATGTTTGGCCCTGAGAAATCAGGGCCTTTTTTATTACCTATCGTTGGTCGACCACCATTTCAAAAACAATGCCGTAATTTGGATTATAATTAAGAAGTAGAGAGTAAAAAAC
>CAZDND010000246.1:0-2197 GCA_964506825.1 uncultured Syntrophothermus sp. | reverse complement strand
AATCAGTATATTCCCGGTTTCATCATCAACCGGATTTCAGCCGCTTTAAGCTGGGAAGCTTCGTACATGATCACTAAAGGATGGGTCACGGCGGAAGACATTGACTCCGCCATATCCAGTACCTACGGTCTGCGTTATCCCTTTGAAGGACACATGCAATTATATGATTATGTGGGCTGGGACGTAGTCTTAAATGTCTCCAAAACCATGACTCCGCAACTTTGCAGTAGCACCGAACCCAACCCACTGGCCCGCAGACTGGTGGACCAGGGTCGGCTGGGCGTTAAAACCGGCCAGGGTATTGCTGACTACCGCAACGTGGACGTTGCCAAAATGCAGCGGGACCGGATTCTCAACATCCTGAAAATACGACAGGCGGTCAAGGCCCTTCAAAGCGAATAGGTGACTCGGTTGCCCAGCACCCTCAGCAACCATTGGTCAGGGGAAACAAAGCTGCGGTTGGGTGGCATTATTAGGATGCAGATGCGGGTCGGAATACGTAATAGGAGGTAATATCCATGAGAATGGCGGTTATGGGAGCAGGTTCACTGGGGACCATCATCGGGGCATTAATAACCAAAGGTGGATACGATATAGACCTTATCGACGTCAATGTTGAACACGTTAAAGCTCTCAATGAGAAGGGAGCCAAAATCATTGGCCTCATGGACTTGTCGGTACCAGTAAAAGCCATAACACCCGACGAAATGACCGGGGAATACGATATCTTTTTCTATCTTACCAAGACCACACACAACGAATCGGCTTTGAAATCGGTGGTCAAACACCTGAAAGCGGATGGCGTGGTGGTTTGCATGCAAAACGGGATTCCTGAGGACGCGGTGGCGGATGTGGTGGGCAAAGAGAGGACCGTCGGCTCTATTGTGGGATGGGGTGCGACCCTGATGGAACCGGGCGTTTCCAAGCTTACCTCGCAGCCCGAAAAAATGGAATATGTCATCGGCGAACTGGATGGCCAGGATACCGAGCGCCTGCATAAGATTGCAGCCATCTTGAGTACAGCGGGTATCGCTGAGGTCACCACCAACTTGATTGGTATCCGCTGGACCAAGCTGATGGCCAATACGGGCTTCAGCGGCATGTCGGCGGTGGTGGCAGGGAACTATGGCAGTGTGTTGGATAATCCCCGGGCCCTGGTATGTTCGGCCCATATTTACCGGGAAGCTTTGGCTATCTGTAGGGCGGCTGGGGTCACCCCTGAAGTCTTAGGCGGTTTTGACAACCGGGATCTGGACTTCAATACCCAGAAAGAGCTGCAGGAAAAGCTGCCGCTCTTTCTTAAAAAAATCGGGCCGCACCGGAATATCAGAACCGGGATGCTGTATGACATCGAAGCGGGAAGAAAACCCGAATATGAAACTTTTAACGGCACCATCACCAGATGGGGGCAGAAGTGGGGGGTTCCCTCCCCGGTAAATGACCAGGTGGTGGAAATAATCAAGGGGATGTGGGAAGGACGGCTGAAGATCGATCCGGCCAATCTCGATTTGATGAGGGTCCCTGAACTCCCGGCAGAATAGGGAATAGTTTTAGGTTTGTCTGACGTTGGCTTGCCATTAAATAACTGGACTAACAGATGGACGCAGGAATTAGGATTCGAAAGGAGACCTGAACAATGAACGACCTCAGTAAAAGAATAACCAGGAAATTCATACCCAATGATGAACTGCCGGTGTTTAAAGGGAGAAATCTTCGCTATGAGTTCGACAGCATGGCCGAGATGTTTACGGTGCGGGCCAAAGAACTCGCGGATCAGGAATTCGTAACCTATTTTGACCAGAAGATCACCTATGGCGAGATGAATGAGCGAGCCAACCGGGTGGCCAACTACCTCAAGACCAAGGGAATCAAGAAAGGTGACGTAGTCTCTTCGATGGTGCTCAACTCTCCGGAAGTTTATTACAACATGTTCGGATCACAGAAGCTAGGGGCAATAGCAGGAACCATCAACTTCATGCTGAAGGCTCCGGAAATTGCCCATGTACTGGATGATTCCCAGCCCAAGCTGGTATTCGTCAGCAGCGAATATATGGTGGAGTTTGCCAAAGGGCTGAAAATGGCCAGGAATAAACCAGTTGTGGTCGAGGTTGTGACCGATGTGCAACATGATGTCAAAATCGCGGAAACCACCATGGCTGACATTTTGGCGAAATATCCTGCCGACGAGGCCTTGGTG
>CAZDND010000245.1:0-2343 GCA_964506825.1 uncultured Syntrophothermus sp. | reverse complement strand
TGACCATATGCGCTGAACGCGCAGCAGTGTTTAAGGCCATCTCCGAGGGCAGCCAACACTTCGACCGTATCCTGATTGTGTCCGGCGATGAACTGTTTACACCGTGCGGCGCCTGCCGACAGGTGTTATCCGAATTTGCACCGGAAATAAAAGTGATTTGTGCTGATAGTTCTGGTAAGATGATTCAGTATGGCCTCGAAGAATTACTTCCCCAACGATTTTCTCTGCGGCAGAGGGAGGATTAAATGTCAACTAAATCCGGATTTATTAGCATTGTAGGGCGACCTAACGTCGGAAAATCAACCCTTCTGAATTCTATTGTCGGTCAAAAAGTGGCTATTGTATCCGATAAGCCACAGACTACCCGCAACCGAATTCAAGGAATATATACTGAAGAACGGGGCCAAGCCATATTTATAGACACACCTGGTATGCATAAGCCTAAACATCGCTTGGGAGAGTTCATGGCAGATGTTACTATGCGTTCCTTGCACGAGGTTGATCTGGTGCTTTATATGGTGGATTCGTCGGTTGCCATGGGCGCCGGGGAAGAGTACATCATCAACAACCTGATGAAGGCGGCTGCTCCTGTGTTCCTGGTGCCAAACAAGACGGACCTGGTTGATGAGGGCACTGTCATGAAACTTATCCAGGATTTCTCGACGCGGATGAAATTTGCCGAGGTGGTTCCCATATCTGCGGTTAAGAAAAGAAATCTGGACCGATTGCTCAAGGTTCTCTTCGACTATTTGCCGGAAGGCCCGCTATATTATCCTGAAGATGAATACACAGACCAAACTGAGCGCTTCATTGCGGCCGAATATATTCGCGAAAAGGCGCTGCTGCTCACCCGGGAAGAGATACCCCATTCCATGGCAGTTGAAATCGAAGCATTTGAGTTCCGGAAGACCAAGACCTACATAAGGGCTGTCATCTATACCGAGCGCGAATCACAAAAGGGAATTATTATTGGCAAAAGCGGATCGATGCTGAAAAAGATTGGCGAACTGGCCCGCAAAGACATAGAGGAATTAATCGATGGTGAAGTTTATCTGGAACTATGGGTTAAGGTAAAGAAAGACTGGAGAAACAGTGAGGTGCAATTGAGGAACCTTGGTTATAAAAAATAGGGGGATTGCTTTGAACTTCAGGGAAAAAGTTGACTCTACCTTATTGAGAGCAGACGCAACTCATGCTGAAATAGTTGAATTATGCCGCGAGGCCTGCGAACAGGGTTTCGCGGCAGTTTGCGTTAATCCGAGCAGGCTGGAACTAGTGGTAAGGAATCTGGAAAATGCCGGAGTAGCTTCCTGCACGGTGGCCGCTTTCCCCTTGGGGGCTGAGCCTGTCGAGGCCAAGGTGGAGGCGGTGAAGCGGGCTCTTGGCATGGGCGCTGCAGAGATTGATATGGTGATGAACATTGGAGCCGTCAAGGACAAGGATTTTCTGGCCGTGTCCAGGGAGATTCGGGAGAGTGTCAGAGCAGTCAGAGAAGGGGGCGGGCTTCTCAAGCTAATTGTGGAGACAGCCTTGCTTAATGAGGAGGAACTCTCGGAAGTCTGTCGCCTGGCTGTTAATGAAGGGGTAGACTTCATAAAAACATCCACCGGGTTCAGCACCCGGGGGGCTACCGTCGAAGATGTGGTGCTAATAAGGAAATGCGTAGGGACCCAGGTGGGTGTCAAAGCTTCCGGGGGCATAAGGACCTGGCAATCGGCCTGCGATTTGGTGACTGCAGGGGCTGACCGGCTGGGAATAAGCAATGCCGGGAGATTGTTATCCATACCGACTGGGGTTACCAAACGGGGGCTGGCCGATTAAAAGACGCTCGGCGGATAGACGAGTCCGGCTTTGAAGGCTTCCAATGGAGGAAATATGTATCAGGGGACAGAAGCACTGGTGCTAAAATCATTTGACACCAGGGAAACTGACGCTATAATTACGATATTTTCTAGAGATCTGGGTAAGGTGTCGGTGGTGGTCAAAGGGGTAAAAAAACCTCAGAGCAGCTTGCGTGGAATGGTGCAGCCATTCTGCAGGTCGCATTTTTATCTAACCAGGTCAGGTGAAATGTATCTGATGACCCAGGGCAAGATAATAAGTTTTTATGGCAACATTCGGGAAGACCTGACCAAGACCCTGCAAGCGGTTTACATTCTGGAGCTATTGGATAAGAGTCTGGTCGATAACGACCCCAATCAAGGATTGTATAGAATGACTACCGAGGTCCTGGGATTCCTGGATGAAAATGAGGCTCCCGGCCTGGTGGTAAGATATTTTGAGCTGAAACTGCTTGGAATGCTGGGCTTTGCTCCTGAATTAAACCAATGCAGTAATTGCGGC
>CAZDND010000244.1:0-2347 GCA_964506825.1 uncultured Syntrophothermus sp. | reverse complement strand
CCCGCCGAGAGAAAATATCCAATATTATCCCCGTGCGATCAGTAACTGTCCTCCCAACTATTTCCTGTAGGTTGCGTTGTTGGGTCACTGACAATTCATCATCAGCCACGATTACATCGATTTCCAGCTCATCGCAGATAGCCTTTAACTCGGTTGTTTTTCCTTTTCCCAAATAGAATCTCGAATCAGGCCGCGACCGATTCTGGACAACAGTGCCGGAAACCACCAATTCCTCATTGCTCTCTACCAGAGCAGCCAACTCCTGTAAATCGGCATCGCTGCCAGCCAATCCGATTAAAAGACATTTTTGCGGCATAAAATGATTCGCCTCCATGGCCATGCACGACATTTCGCTGCAGGCATATCATCACATACAGATCCCTGTCCAACTTTTATCCCCGGTATCCAGGATCTTCACGAACCGACCCGAGGGATCGCCAGTTTTCTCCCTTAATTATCCACCAGAAAGTGAACCATTTCCTACCACAATCCAAAACGGATGCCAGCCTTTGGGAAGACATCCGTTTCTTAATATCTTTACGACTATTATGCTTGACTGTGGGGCATCCCGTTTTAGTTGCTGAGCCTGCCAGTATACCTGTTCACTTGCTCATCAAACCGAGTGCCCATATGCAAAAGTTCCGGCCGCTCCTGCCCTGCTTTGGATCCAGAATTTTTGTGCTTTGCTTAATCCATAAATTGTCCGGTACTATTTAGAGAATTCGGAGCAGCCACAAATATCGATTGGATTAATCAGTCGTTAAGTTATCCTTCTTCTTCAACTGTCGTTCCTGGTATGATGCTAATGGGCCGGACCGGTGCAACAGTCGATATTGCATGTTTATAAACCATCTGTTGGCGGCCCTCCTGCTCAATAATCGCCGTGAAGTTGTCAAAGCCTTTAACAACTCCCTTTATCTGAAACCCATTCATTAAATAAATGGTAACCGGCACCTTTTCTTTCCTGATCTGGTTAAGAAATGCATCCTGAAGATTCAACCCGTTCTTGGTCACCTGTGTTACCTCCTAAAATAATCCCTTGCCTTCCCTATTCTACATTAGTAGTGATTGTCCTGCTGAAATGCTCGCAAATTGATGCAATCAATGATCCCTCGCAGTCATATTCTGCGACATCGAACCATCTTATCCGCTGGTCTCTGCGGAACCATGTCAACTGGCGCTTGGCGTATCGCCGGGTTTCCATCTTGATTTGGCCGATACAATCCTGCCACGATATCCTACCGTCCATATAAGCGATAATTTGAGCATATCCCAGCGCTTGCATAGGATTCAGATTTTGGTTATACCCATCAGCAATAAGTTTTTCAACTTCGGTCCGCAAACCGCATTGGATCATCTCGTCTACTCTCTGATCCACTCTCGCATACAAGTCTGCCCTGGGCATTGTGATTCCCACCGCTGTCAGATCATATTTTTCCGGGTTACTCCTCTGCAATGCGGAGAATAATTGACCGGACGCCTCAATGGATTCCAGGGCGCGAATAATTCTCTTTTGATCGTTGACCTCGATCTTAGCTGCAGCAATTGGATCGATCATCTCGAGTCTATCATGCATCGCCTGACATCCGATAAGCCTAACCTCCTCCTGAAGCCGAAGGCGCACCAAAGGATCGCTTTTTATGGGGTACAGACTGTAGTCATCTACTACTGCCTGATAGTAAAGACCAGTTCCTCCTACTAAGATGGGGACTTTATTGCGACCGTGAATCTCTCCGATCAACCGGCAGGCTTCCCGTTGATAATCAGCTACCGAATAACCCATGTCCGGAGAAACAATGTCAATCATGTGATGAGCGATGCCTTTTCTCTCGGGCAAGGAAATCTTAGCCGTGCCGATATCCATCCCTTTATAGATTTGCATCGAGTCGCAGGATATTATCTCGCCGCCAAATTGTCCAGCGATTTCCACCGCCACACGGCTTTTTCCCACTCCAGTCGGTCCTACCACCGCCGCCAAACGCTGACGGCCAACTCCGGTTCGATCTCCAAGATATAATTCGTCGGCCACCATACCTTCTGCTCCCTTCCCAGACATGTCTGCCGGGCTATTTGATGTTGTGGCAGAATCGGCCGTTCTTCCTTGCCCAACTGTTAATTCCATGACAAGTTCAGTCGCCGCATTCGATGATTCCATAGCATATCTCACTTTTATTGCCTGACTTTACGCTGGTAAAGCCAAGACGCGAAAACTCTTCGCTTCCATAGCGTTCTTTCATAACCACCCGGCAACGTGCCACTCTTCGGGCTTGTGCAATGGTCTCCAGGGCAAGTGGTGCAGGGTTCGCCAGGGATCTCAATGGTGATATACCCGCGCTCTCAGCCACTG
>CAZDND010000243.1:0-2369 GCA_964506825.1 uncultured Syntrophothermus sp. | reverse complement strand
TTAAAAAACCAGTACACTATAGTAATAGTTACACATAATATGCAACAAGCTGCCCGGGTATCGGACTCAACGGCGTTTTTTCTGTCGGGTAATCTGGTTGAGTACCAGCCAACAGAAAAACTGTTCGTAAATCCAACCGACAAGCGAACCGAGGATTACATAACCGGGCGGTTTGGATAGCGGGAGGGGGAGGCTAAATGAGCAGAAGCGGATTAAACAGGGAACTTACCGCATTGCAGGGGGAACTCCTGCGTATGGGGACGCTCGTGGAAGAGCTGATCTACAAAGCAGTCAAATCTATGGTTACCAAGGATCAGGCATTGGCCCAGGAGGTAATCGATACCGATGACGTGGTTGATTCAATGGCTATGGATATAGAACACAAGTGCCTGTCGGTTATTGCTCTGCAGCAACCCATGGCCGGAGATTTGCGCTCTATAGGTACCATTCTGCATTTCGTGACCGATCTGGAACGCATAGCTGATCACGCTGAAGACATTGCAGAAATAACCATCAGTCTCATGGACCAGGAATATATGAAACCCCTAATCGACATACCACGCATGGCGGACATCTGCCGCGACATGCTAAAGCGCAGCATAAGGGCCTATATGAATGGCAATACTCAGCTTGCCTGGGGACTCATTGAGGATGAGAAGGTAATCGATAATTTATATAAGGGAGTATTCCAGGAACTTCTGGGCTTCATGATCGAGGACCGCAAGACAGTAAGTCAAGCGCTATCTTTGCTGCTGGCGGCCGGACACCTGGAAAGGGTATCCGATCACATTACCAACCTGGGCGAAATGGTAGTCTACATGGTCGATGGTGAACGGGTCGACTTCAACCGAATATCCCGCGAATCCTAGAAGAATTTCCGGGGGCAAGGGGAATTTCTTGAATCATGGAGCAATTCCCCTTGCCCCTTGTTTGTTGGGGCACTCAGCGGGGGTTGAGGCATAAATAGGTGGATACGATCTATGGATTTCTGGTATCATATACAAAGTTTAATTCGGATTTCATTGAACGGTAGGGAAGGAGTGTTTTATATGGGTTGCAGTTGTAGTCAAGGTGACTGCAATATGGGCCAACAGTCGGGGGAAAATATCGCCTTAAATCTATTGGATGATGTAATCGCCCAATATAAGGGCAAAGCCGGCACACTGATCCCGGTGCTCCAAAAGGCCCAGGATATTTACGGATTTCTTCCGGTGGATGTTATGCGTCACATAGCTCAGGAATTGGGCGTGAAACCCGCCAAGGTTTTTGGGGTGGCCACTTTTTATGCTCAGTTTCGATTCAAACCGGTGGGCAAATATGTGATTTTGCTGTGTCAGGGCACTGCGTGCCACGTTAATGGCTCTGAAAAAATCGAAACCGCGCTCAGTGATGAGCTCAAGATAAAAATGGGCGATACAACCGATGACGGGGTATTTACTCTTAACGATGCAGCCTGTCTGGGTTGCTGCAGTCTGGCGCCGGTAATGATGATCAACGGCAGAGCTTATGGTCCGCTGACCCCAGACAAGGCCCGCGGCATTATCCGTGAGATTTATGCCACGGAAAAGGCGGCCAAGGAAGGGGTGGCATAATGAAACTTCGGATAGGGTTAGGCAGTTGCGGTATCGCGGCAGGCGGCCTGGCGGTTCTGGATACCATGGAAAAGGAAATAAAAGACCGCGGGCTTGACTGGGAAGTATTGAATACCGGCTGTATTGGCATGTGCCATGATGAGCCACTGGTAGATGTGATCCAGGATGATGGATATGTTTTCACTTATGGCAAGGTTACACCTACAATGGTATCGAAAATTTTCGCTGAGCATATCGATGGGGGGCAACCCGTCGAAGCTTACCTCGTGTCAACATCGGATAAGCCAGCTGCCTTCATGGATGGGCAGGTGCGCGTAGCCCTTAGGAACTGCGGGGTTATGGACCCGGAATCGATTGATGAATACATCAAGCAGGGCGGTTATGAAGCCCTGACCAAGTGCCTGACCAAAATGACCCAGTTAGAAGTGATCGAAGAGGTCAAAATCTCGGGACTTCGGGGCAGGGGAGGCGCAGGATTCCCCACCTGGTTCAAATGGAATGCTACCCGTCAGGCCAAAGGCGATCAAAAATATATAGTCTGCAACGCTGATGAAGGGGACCCGGGAGCGTTCATGGACCGCAGTTTGCTGGAAGGCGATCCCCATGCGGTCTTAGAGGGCATGATGATTGCCGGATATGCAACCGGAGCTTCCGAAGGCGCCATCTATTGCCGGGCTGAATACCCCCTGGCTATCCGCAGGTTGGAGATTGCTATTGGACAGGCCCGCGAGCGAGGCATGCTGGGGCATAACATTATGGGTGCCGGGTTCAGCTTTG
>CAZDND010000242.1:817-2387 GCA_964506825.1 uncultured Syntrophothermus sp. | reverse complement strand
TGAACGAGTGGTGGTCACCCTTCAGGACGAGCAGATAATAGATATCAGGCTCCGTCCCAGAGGTCCGAAATTCCCGGTCAATACCCGTGTTTTGGGATTATCTTTCGGGCAGGAGGCAGATGACCGGGTTCTGGTCACCCGCCCTTATGGTAGCGGCTGGGGACAGACGGCGAGCGTCAGTCATTTGTGGGTTAACAAAGCGTATTTCCCGGATATCAGCGGAATCAAGCCGTTGATGGTGTTCCGGGTCGATCCTTTTAGAATGGTTTTTCCGCCCGCACAGGATCTATAAGGAGCGGGCTTTGGTGAGTCTGGATAAGACCAGGCTTTGAGAATAAATCAACTCCAGACTTGGGAGTATGCCAACAAGATGATCGACAGCAGTCCTGAAAATCCTGATAAGGGAACCATTACATCAGAAACCGCAGCTGATTTATGTGGTCCAAAAACATGCCACAGCCGGGTTACACTATGACGCTTAATAATTTCTCCTTAACTTCAATCCTCGTATTTCGCCATAATAGGAATCAAGCCAGCTTGATTTTCCGGGATCAATCATTTTCCATCCATAAGGCTTACAGCAGCAATGATAAATGGGCAAAGGAGTAGTTATGAATACGGAGATAACCGAAAAGCGCCCTTCCCCCGGAGGCGATCACACCGCGCAGACTATAATTTATTACTATACCGGCACCGGGAATTCAATGTGGATAGCCCGGCAGTTGGCCCTGGATTTGGGGGGTGCGGAAATTATTTCGATGGTGGGCACGGAGCCTCGGATATATAAATCACCGGTTATCGGCCTGGTTTTCCCGGTGCATATTTGGGGTGTGCCTCGAAGAGTCCTGGAATTCCTGGGCCAATTGCCGGCAATGAACGCCGAGTACATATTCGCAATCGCCAATAATGGTGGGCAGGTTGCCAACACCCTGGTGCAGCTGGAAGAAGTCATGCAATCCATGAATCTGTGCCTGGCTGCCGGGTGGTCGGTGGAAATGCCTTCCAACTACATCCCCTGGGGAGGACCCGGATCACCGGATGAACAAAATCGGCTTTTCGCCGCAGCCCGCCAAAAGATCTCGAGTGTCGCCCATTATGTTGAGGAACGAGCGAAGAAACCGGTTGAGAAAGGTCCCCTATGGCAGCGCATAACTTTTACCAGGATCTATAACACCAGCTTTCATCAGGTGCCGGAGATGGACAAGAAGTTCTGGGTGGACGAACGCTGCAATTTATGCGGTATTTGCGTAAAGGTCTGCCCTGCCGGCAACATATCTATAGATGATGAAAAGCTGACCTGGCATAACCACTGCGAGCAGTGTCTGGCCTGCATTCAGTGGTGTCCCCAGGAAGCCTTGCAATATGGCAAAAAAACCCCTGCGTATCAGCGTTATCACCACCCCGAGATCCGACTCCAGGATCTGTTGAAATAGCCGGACGACGATATCGGTTTGGATATTGGGATTATTTACAATTTGAATTATAAAGAGGAGGATGTGCATGTACCAGGGAAAGACGGTGGCGATCACCGGAGCAGCCAACGGATTAGGCAAGGGCATGGCCTTGCGGT
>CAZDND010000242.1:0-807 GCA_964506825.1 uncultured Syntrophothermus sp. | reverse complement strand
GGAACCAGGATCATCACCCAAGTCGTCGATGTGACTGATTACCTGGCGATGGAGGGTTTTGCCGACCGGACGTTCGAGACCTTTGGGGAAGTTGATTATCTGATCAACAATGCCGGGATCGGATCCGCCGGTAATTTGTGGAATCTACCGCTTAAGGAATGGCATCGCTGTTTTGATGTTAATGTCATGGGTATCGTCCATGGAATTAAAGCATTTGTTCCCCGGATGATTGATCAGGACAAGGAGTGTTACGTCATCAACACGGCATCCAATGCTGGACTCACCTGCAACGGGGCTCTCCCCGCCTATAACATGAGCAAACATGCCGCAGTGTCGGTGACCGAAACCCTGGCTATTCAGCTGCAGATCGCCAAGTCCAGAGTGAAAGCTTTCGTATACTGCCCCGGCTTTGTGGTCACCGGTCTGTATGACAATACTACCCAAAATAGGCGTGTCGAAGATCCCTACTTTGATAGCGATGAGTTCAAGCGGTATGATAAGGTGTTTCGGAAGGGAATCAGCGGCGGAATGTCCATGGACGAGGCCATGGACGGCTTTTTTGCCGGCCTGGAAGCCGACAACTTCTATATCCGGACCCATCCCGGGGAGGAACAATATGTACAATATCGGATTGACAGGATACTGACCAAAACCAGGCCTTCTGTGGATGCCAGATAATAAGGCGCTGTAGGAGGTCCTATGAGTCAGCCCAAAGACACTGCCCCTCTGGCGAGGATCTGAATCTATATTTGGAAAGGGAGTTGTATGATGGATAATCGAGGAAGAATCGTTGCCATCACCGGCGCA
>CAZDND010000241.1:0-2413 GCA_964506825.1 uncultured Syntrophothermus sp. | reverse complement strand
GGAGAAAAAACTCTAAATCGTCAGCAGGACCAAATTAGGGCCATACACGCTCTAGGAGCAGAGGCCTCACCCAGCAGGTCATTCAATAAATTATAAGGACTGGAGGGAAAAGCTATGGTAGCCAATGATATGGTAGAAATTCGCTGGCACGGCCGGGGAGGTCAGGGCGCCAAGTCCGCCTGCCTGCTGCTGGCAGATGTAGCTGGTTTGGAAGGCAAATTCGTGCAGGGATTTCCGGAATATGGACCGGAGCGGATGGGCGCCCCGATTACGGCTTATAATCGCATCAGTGAAAAACGCTGTACCATCCATTCCAACATCTACTATCCGGACTACGTGGTCGTAGTAGATGAGAGCCTGCTGGAAAGCATCGATGTTACTGGGGGGCTGAAGGATGGTGGGGCGGTCATTATCAACTCCCCCCATTCGCCCCAGGAAATGCGTCCCCGTCTGCGGGGATGGGCCGGAAAAGTCTGCACCATCGATGCCCGCCGCATTTCGGAAGAGATCCTGGGCAAAAACTTTCCCAATACTCCAATGCTGGCGGCCTTGGTGAAAGTGAGCGGGGTTTTGGAAACCGAGCTTTTTTTAGCGGATATCGAAGCATCCTATAAGCATAAATTTGCCGCCAAGCCCCAGGTTGTCGCCGGGAATATGGCGGCCCTTAAAAAATCCATGCAGGAGGTGCAGGAAGGATGATCAAGGCAAAGGATATCAACGAACAAACCCCCTGGCAGGATCTGACCCCCGGTGGGGAGATCTACGAACCCGGAACCGCCCGGGCCTTCGATACTGGTACCTGGCGGACCGATACGCCGGTTTTCCATGAGGAAGCCTGTAAACACTGCATGATTTGTGTGCCCTTCTGTCCGGACAGCGCCATTCCGGTTAAGGACGGAAAACGGCTGGATTTTGATTTTATGCACTGCAAGGGCTGCGGCATTTGCGAAAACGTATGTCCTTTCCCGGCCATCACTATGGTAACTGGAGGTGGATCCAAATGAGCAGCCGCCTTTCCGGCAACGAAGCTGTGGCCTATGCCATGAAGCAGATAAATCCTGATGTTATGGGAGCATTTCCGATAACCCCTTCCACCGAAATCCCGGAATACTTCGCTGACTATGTGGCCAACGGCGAAGTCAATACTGAATACGTGACCGTAGAGTCCGAGCACAGTTCCATGTCCGTGTGCATTGCGGCGGAAGCTGCGGGAGCCAGAGCCGTCTGCGCCACTTCCTCCTGCGGGCTGGCGCTCATGTACGAGATGTTGTATGTGGCGGCTTCCTGCCGTCTGCCGATTGCCCTGGCTTGCGTCAACCGGGCCCTTTCGGGACCGATCAATATCAACAACGACCATTCCGATTCCATGGGTGCGCGAGATACCGGATGGATCCAGATCTATGCGGAAAACAACCAGGAAGCTTACGATAATTTTCTCATGGCCATGCCTATCGGGGAAACCCCCAGGGTACGCCTGCCGGTTATGACCTGTATGGATGGTTTCATCACCAGTCATGCCGTTGAGAATATCGACCTGCTGGAGACAGATGTGGTGCAGGAGTTTATCGGGGAATACCACCCTGAAAACTACCTGCTGAAAAAGGAAAACCCGCTGGCGGTGGGTCCCTACGACGTCAGCCCCTATTACATGGAACACAAGGTCATGGAGGCGGAGGCCATGAAGGCCGCCAAAGAACGCATACTGGAGGTAGCCGCAGACTTTGCCAGGATATCCGGCCGGAGCTATGGGCTGTTGGAAGAATATCGGATGGAGGATGCTGAACTGGCTATGGTCCTGATCGGATCCAGTGCCGGCACCGCCAAAGCAGCCGTTGACCAACTGCGGGAAAAGGGACAAAAAGTCGGACTGGTTAAAATCAGGGTATTCAGGCCTTTTCCCGCTGAGGAATTGGCCCAGGTATTAAGCAAAACCCGGGCGGCAGCCGTCATGGATAAGTCCGAGGGATTTTCAGCCCAGGGAGGCCCTTTGTTTGCGGAGACCCGCAGCGCTTTGTATGATCTGCCGGACCGCCCCTATCTGATCAACATCGTTTACGGCCTGGGGGGCCGCGACGTAAAGACCGAAGACATCGAAAAAGTATTCAGCCGGCTGGGGGATATTGCCCGAACCGGCGAGATTGGCCCCGTATACACCCATATGGGCCAGAGGTCAAAGGAGGATATAGCATGAGCACGGTATATAATTTGAAAAGGGAAGCCGAAAAACCGGTGCGTCTCACCGGAGGGCATCGACTCTGCGCCGGATGCGGCGCCGGGATCGTGGTGTCAGGGGTGCTGAGGGCTTTGGACCAGGAGGACCGGGCGGTAGTGGTCAATGCCACCAGCTGTCTGGAGGTTTCCACCTTTATGTATCCTTACACTGCCTATATGGACAGCTATATTCATTCTGCTT
>CAZDND010000240.1:0-2422 GCA_964506825.1 uncultured Syntrophothermus sp. | reverse complement strand
ACATCTGGTATGTGATGGCCCAGCGGACATCGTGCTTGGCTTCGAACCTAAAGAGGAGGGTATAATGAATGAAAAACCCCGGCCTTTAAAAGAACCGATATTGACGGGATTAGCCATGATTTTGATTGGAGTGATCAGCGTTACTAGTGCCCTTTTTGCGCTGTTCCTTTTCAATCACATGTATGTTGTCCATAACAGCGCGACTGAGGGAAGAAGCATAGTCTTTGCCAGCCTGGCCATCAACTCGATGGTCTACATCTTCGCATACCGCAGCATGAGGTTGCCGATCCATCGCATGAATAAATTAACCTCCAACAAGCCCCTCATCTGGTCAGTATTGGCAGGTATTCTAACGGTGATGGCAGCCTTTTGGATCCCCGGGCTGCGTTCAGTTCTGGGGCTGGTCAGCCTGAGCCTGGAAGATTGGGCAGCTGTTATCGGATTTGCATTATTCCTACTATTAATTGTTGAATTTGCCAAAGCAGTCGCCAACCGACATGGCAATAAAGAAGCGCAGGACGTGAGGTGATAAAATGAGTTTCAAGGGTAGAATGTTTCACTTAATGCTGAGAAACCGGCATCTCCTGAAGGGGCACCTGAAGAGAGAAGTCATCGATAAGACCACCTCCATTGAACGTTTACGTCGTGAAAGCGATGAAGCGGCAGCGAAGATGTTTAAGCTGCCGCCAGGAATCCAAATTATCAAAGCTCAATTCAAACCATTTCATGCCGAGTGGGTGGTTCCGGAGGGCGCCGATATGGATAAAGTCATCCTTTATTTTCACGGGGGCGGTTTTGTCATGGGAAACGCCAAATCGCATCGAGGTATCGTCAGCGGGTTTGTCAAGCGCCTGGGAGTTAAGGCGTTGGTTTTTGATTATGCTCTGGCCCCCGAAAACCCTGCGCCGGCAGCTGTCAATGATGCATCGGCGATTTACAGATGGTTGTTGCAGCAAGGGCATATGCCTGAAAATATCGCCTTTGCGGGGGACTCAGCCGGAGGAGGCATTGAGCTGGGTACGCTTTTAAAACTCAAGGATGAAGGTGTTCAGTTACCGGCGGTCTGCGCTGCTTTTTCCCCGTGTGTCGACATGACTATGTCCGGAGAATCGCACCGAACTCGGGCCAAGGCTGACCCCTGCACCCCCGAAGGTATGACCGAAACTTACCTGGGGTATTACGTAGGCACTGGTGATCCCCAACATCCTTATGCCTCTCCGCTGTTTGGTGATCTGGAGGGCCTGCCTCCCATAATAATTCAAGTTGGCAACAACGAAACCCTGAGGGATGACTCGACGCTATTTGGCCAAAAGGCCAGAGCTGCCGGAGTAGAAGTGCAAATTAAAGTATGGAAAGGTATGTTTCACTGTTTTCCATTGCTGGCACCAATGTTTAATGAGGCAACCGAGGCGCTGGACGAGGTATGCCAGTTTATTTTACAAAGGCTTGAATAGTCCTATATTAGGAATTCACAATCCTAGAAGTCCTCAGCGCCACTAAAATATTAGAATGGTTGATATGAAAGAACAGGAGAAATGGATGGACAAATATGTCGACAGCGCCGACTGCAAAGACGCTCGATCAGTGGGCATCGATAACTTCGGCATCCTTCGGGCTGACTGCGACAGCTGTTTTGGGCTATGCTGTACAGCCTTGTATTTTTCTGCATCTGACGGTTTTCCCAACGACAAAAGATCCGGAATTCCCTGCGGCTATTTACAACCTGACTTTCGTTGCGGAGTTCACCAGCAATTGACTCAAAAAGGGTTTAAAGGATGCCGTGATTATGATTGTTTTGGTGCGGGACAAAAAGTATCCCAATTGACCTTTGCTGGAACAGACTGGATTGCAAAACCGGAATCTGCCCCTCAAATGTTCGAGGTTTTCCTTATAATGCAGCAGCTGCACGAATTGTTGTGGTACCTGACAGAGGCGCTTGCGTTACCAACAACTTCTCCCATTCATGATGAAATTGGAACTATGATCGGCAAAACATTAGGAAATACCATACTGGAACCCTCAGCCTTATCGAGGTTGGACATGGCTGTTCATAGAGGGGCTGTTGATAAATTGCTTAAGACTGCTAGTGTACTGTTGCGGAGTACTGTCCGGGATGAGTTCAAAATTGATGCCGGGAGGCAAAAAAAATTTCGCCACCGGGCAGTTCTGATGGCGGCTAATCTAAGGCACTATGATCTGAGAGGAGTCGATTTAAGAGGTGCCTGCCTGATTGCGGCTGACTTAAGGGAATCTGAGCTAATTGGAACCGATCTTATCGGAGCTGATTTTCGGGATGCAGATGTCAGGGGAACCGATCTATCACGAAGCCTGTTCCTGACCCAGAATCAAATCAATTCAGCTAAGGGGGATGCCGGTACCAAACTACCCTCGTTCCTTATTCGACCAGAGCATTGGGATAAAG
>CAZDND010000239.1:0-2424 GCA_964506825.1 uncultured Syntrophothermus sp. | reverse complement strand
GAGTCATCCACCACCGGCCAGGAAACCAGATGGATGCTGCCCTGGCGGCCGATGCCTTCCCACAGGGCTTCGGTGGCATGGGGGGCGAAGGGGGCCAGCAGGATGATCAGGGTCTCAATGGCTTCCCGGACCACCGCGGCGTTCATAGCGCTGCCGGATGTCTCGCGATACTGATACATGGTATTGACCAGTTCCATAATGGCGCTGATAGCGGTATTGAAATTGAAACGTTTCTCGATGTCTTCGGTGACCTTGCGGATGGTATAGTGGACCTTGTACCGCAGTTCCCGGTCCAGTTCAGACATTCCGGAGGGTGCGCCGGTCTCGGCTGTCAGGGATGCCAGGTCGGCTACCAGACGCCATACCCGGTTAAGAAAACGGTGGCAGCCTTCCACGCCCTGGTCGCTCCATTCCAGGTCCCGCTCGGGGGGAGAAGCGAACAGGATAAACAATCGGGCGGTGTCGGCTCCGAATTTGCCGATAATTTCTTCCGGGCTGATCACATTGCCCTTGGATTTGGACATCTTGGCGCCATCCTTCAGCACCATACCCTGGGTCAGCAGGTTGGCAAAGGGTTCCTGACAGGATACCATGCCGGCATCATAAAGCACCTTGGTGAAAAAGCGGGAGTACATCAGGTGAAGGATAGCATGCTCCACCCCGCCGATATATTGGTCCACCGGCATCCAGTAGTCGGTGGCTTCTTTGGTAAAAGGAGCGTCATCGACATGGGGACTGCAGTACCGCAGGAAATACCAGGACGAACATACAAAGGTGTCCATGGTGTCAGTTTCCCGGCGGGCGGGCTTTCCGCAAACCGGACAGGGGGTTTCCACGAATTCTTTCACATAATTCAAGGGCGATTCCCCGGAGGGACGAAACTCCACATTTTCCGGAAGATAGACCGGCAGTTGCTCAAACGGTACCGGCACCATGCCGCAATCATCGCAGTAGATGATGGGAATGGGAGCTCCCCAATAGCGCTGCCGGGAAATCAGCCAGTCCCGCAGCCTGTAGTTGATGGTGCCCTGGCCTATGTGATTGGCTTCCATGAACCGGATTACCGCCGCCTGGCCGTCGGTGCTGGTTAGCCCATTAAATTCGCCGGAATTTATCATGACTCCGTCCCCAATATAGGCCTCCGCCATGGAGTCGCCCGCTAAAGGATCCCCGGCCGGGTCCTGGATCACCGGAATGATGTCCAAGTCGTATTTGCGGGCGAAGTCGAAGTCGCGCTGGTCGTGGGCGGGCACCGCCATGATGGCCCCGGTGCCGTAGTCCATGAGCACATAGTTGGCCAGCCAGATCGGAATCTCCTGGCCATTAACCGGATTGATAGCATAGCGCCCGGTGAAAAAGCCCAGCTTTTCGGCATCGGTGGAGGTGCGGGCCAGCTCGTTCAGGTTCTTCATGCTGCCGACGAATTCACGAAAGCCGGCTTCCGAAGCGGTTCCCCGGACCAGCTGTTCGACCAGGGGATGTTCCGGAGCCAGAACCATGTAGGTCACTCCGAAGACCGTGTCCGGGCGGGTGGTAAACACGGGGATCTCTTCCCCGGTATCCTTGACGGTGAAGCTGAACTGGCAGCCCTCGCTGCGGCCGATCCAGTTGCGCTGCATGGTTTTCACTTTGTCAGGCCAACCCGGCATCTGGTCCAGGTCGTTCAGCAGCCGCTCGGCATAATCGGTGATTTTAAAGAACCACTGTTCCAGGTTCTTGCGTTCCACGGTGGTTTCGCATCGCTCGCAAGCCCCGTCGACCACCTGCTCATTGGCCAGGACGGTGGCGCAGGAAGGGCACCAGTTGACTGCAGCTTGTTTCTTATAGGCCAGCCCCATGGCGTACAGCTTGAGGAACAGCCACTGGGTGAACTTGTAGTAATCAGGTTCGCAGGTGGCTACCTCCCGGGTCCAATCGTAGCTGATTCCCAGGGTTTTGAGCTGCTCTTTCATGCGGGCAATATTGGTTTTGGTCCAGGGCGCGGGATGAATGGCATTTTTTATAGCGGCATTTTCCGCGGGCAGGCCAAAGGCATCCCAACCCATGGGATGCATGACGTTAAAGCCCCGCATGGATTTGAAACGGGCGACCACGTCTCCGATGGCGTAGTTGCGCACATGGCCCATATGTAAATTGCCCGAGGGGTAAGGGAACATCTCCAGGTTGTAATATTTGGGTTTGGCGGGGTCTTCGGTGACCTGGTAAAAATTGTTGTCCGCCCAGAATTGCTGCCACTTGGATTCGATGCCATTAAAATCGTATCGGTTATCCACAATAATCCCCCTTAATTTTCCGGATATTTTGCATCCGGCGCCCCTCGGATATCTATAACCATCATATCAGTCAAGGGGCGCTTCGTCCCGGACAAAACAAAAAAACCTCTCATTCCCAAGGACGAGAGGTCTCCCGCGGTACCACCTTTAT
>CAZDND010000238.1:0-2430 GCA_964506825.1 uncultured Syntrophothermus sp. | reverse complement strand
TGCCTATCAGGTAAGCATTCTGGGCATCGGTCCCGTGTGGATGGGCACCAACGAAGCCCTCAAGCATAAGCTGGCTGGTTTGCTTAAGGAGGGCGGTATTTTTGCCTTTGGGCTCTCGGAAAAGGAGCACGGCGCAGACCTCTATTCCAATGAGATGAAGCTTTATCCCCAGGCTGACGGGACCTACAAGGCCGATGGCAGCAAATATTATATCGGCAACGCCAATGTGGCGGCGCTGGTCTCCGTGCATGGACGTTTTGCCGACACCGATGAGAATGTATTCTTCGCTGTTGACAGTCAGCACCACAATTATAAACTGGTCAAAAACATCCGGACTCCCGGGGTTAGAAGCGGTTATGTAGCAGAATTCGAATTGTGCGACTATCCCATCACCAAAGAAGATATCATGTCCACGGGCCAGCTGGCCTGGGACTCATCACTGTCATCAGTCAACATCGGCAAATTCCAGCTGGGATTTGATTCCGTCGGCATGTGCACCCATGCTCTCTACGAAGCCATAACCCATGCTTCCAATCGGGTCCTATATGGAAAACCGGTCACCAATTTCCCCCACATCAAGACCTTCTTTGTAGAATCCTTTGCCCGCCTGCACGCGATGAAGCTCTACGGTTTGCGGAGTTTGGACTATTTCCGGGAAGCATCCAATGAAGACCGCCGCTATCTGCTCTACAATCCTATCCAGAAAATGAAAGTTACCCGGGAAGGAATTAAAGTCATCGATATGCTCCTGGACTCGATTACTGCCAAAGGATATGAGCAGGAGACGTTTTTTGAAAGCACGATACGGGAAATCGGTATGATGTCCCGGCTGGAAGGCACGGTCCATGTGAATATCAACCTGGTGGTCAAGTTCTTGCAAAACTACTTCTTTAATCCGGTAGACTATCCGGTCGTACCCAAACGGGACGAGGCTGGGGATGATACCTATGTCTTCCAGCAGTATACCGGAGGCCTTGCTAAGGTGCGATTCCCCGACTACCGTCTGGCCTACGAAGGAGTAGACCTGCCCAACGTCAACGTCTTCAAGAGCCAGATCGAGCTCTTCAAAGACCTGATGAGCATCGCCGCACCCAGTCCCGAACAACTGAAACGCGTCGACTATATGCTGGCAATGGGTGAGATGTTCACCCTAATCGTTTATGCTCAACTGGTGATGGAAAACTGCAAGATCTATAACATCAACGACGATCTGATCGACCAGATGTTCAACTTGATGGTGCGGGATCTGTCCAGTTTCGCTTTGAACCAGCTGAACAACTTTATCAACTCCCCCGAGCAGAATGAATATCTGCGGAAGCTGGTACTTACCGCTCCGCATGTGGACCCGGAAAGGGAGATGCGTATCTGGGACGAGCAGGTATCTGTCCTCAGCGGAGTATACGAGATGAATCAGTAGGCACAAATAGTGATGATAAGTGCACAAGAATAGTTCGGAGATGGTCATTGATGATCTTCGACAACCGTCTCCGATCAATAATGCCCGCATCACGGGAACAAGATACGATCGGAGGCAACCAGGAGACCTTAGTTCAACATCGGATACTTAATAAAGAGGGAGAGATGTTAAATGGCGACCATAACCAAAATGCCGATTATCAAACTTGAGGACCAGCCCTTCCTGAAGGGCAAACGACTGGAGTTCGACAGCATGGCGCAGATGATCGTTGTCAGGGCTCAGGAGATCCCCGACACTATCCACGTCAAGTTTTACGATCAGAAAATCACCTATAAGCAGACCAATGACCGCTCCAACCAAGTGGCCAATTTCCTCAAAGAGAAAGGGGTCACCAAAGGGGACATAGTATCGGTCATGGTCATGAATTCACCGGAAGTATACTATAGTATGTTCGGCGCTCAAAAGCTGGGTGCAATAGCGGGCGGGGTCAATTACATGCTGAAAGGCCCGGAGATAGCTTATGTCATCGATGACTGCAAACCCAAAGTAGCCTTCATAAGCAGTGAATTTATGAGCGAGTACGCCCGGGGCTGGGAACTGGCCAAGCATAAACCCCTGGTGGTGGAAGTAGTGACGGATGTTGATCATGGGACCAAGATCGCATCCATTAAAATGACCGACATCCTGGCAGCTTACCCGACAGACGAGGCCCTGGTACCCCAAAAACCTGAGGATCCTTTTATGCTGCTATATTCTTCGGGTACCACCGGAATGCCCAAAGGGATACTTTTGAAGAACGCCGGACAGCATTCCATCTGCCGGGCTATTTCCATGATCGGCCTGGTAACCGGCGGAGATACAATGATGATCGTCCTGCCCATGTTCCATACTAACCCTCTATGCGTCTGGACATATCCCATGACTTATGCCGGTCAGACCATCTGTATCAGGAAAGGCTTCTCACCTACCGATTTCTGGCCTGCCATCACCGAGAACGGCGTCACCGTTCTTAT
>CAZDND010000237.1:0-2434 GCA_964506825.1 uncultured Syntrophothermus sp. | reverse complement strand
ACCACGCCAAAGCTGCCCATGTTCCGATTTTGGTGGCAGTGAATAAGATCGACAAGGAAGGCGCCAACCCCGACCGGGTCAAGCAGCAGTTGACCGAATACGGACTGGTTGCAGAAGATTGGGGCGGAGAATCTATTTTTGTTCCGGTTTCGGCCAAAACCCGCGAGGGGATTGACCTGTTGCTGGAAATGATCCTGCTGTTGGCTGAGGTCGGTGAACTCAGGGCGGAACCGGATCGACCGGCGGAGGGCATGGTCATTGAAGGACAGCTGGACAAAGGCCGGGGTCCGGTAGCTTCCATGCTGGTTCAAAAAGGGACCCTCCGGGTCGGTGACAGCTTGATTTGTGGAACCACCTTCGGAAAAGTCAGGGCCATGGTGGATGATAAAGGCAAACGGGTATCCAAGGCGGGACCCTCCACACCGGTTGAGGTCTTGGGACTGGCAGATGTGCCCATGGCGGGAGATCCGTTCATGGCGGTCGAAGAAAAGGTGGCCCGGCAGGTCAGTTCCCTGAGGCTGGGTGAGAAAAAACGCGAAGAACAATCCAAGACCAGTAAGGTATCACTGGATGATTTCTTTAAACATATCAAAGAGGGCGAAGTAAAAGAACTCAACCTGATTGTGAAGGGTGATGTCCAGGGGTCCATCGAGGCCCTTAACCAGTCACTAAATCGGTTGTCGACTGATGAAGTAAAAGTAAACGTTATCCATACCGGCGTAGGGGCCATCACCGAGTCCGACGTGATGCTGGCCACCGCTTCCGATGCGATCATTATCGGCTTCAACATCAGACCGGATACCAAGGCCCGGAAATATGCTGAAGACGAGAAAATCGACGTGCGTCTGTATCGGGTCATTTATGAAACCATAGAAGATGTCAAGAAGGCCATGGCTGGTCTGCTGGAGCCGGAACATGTGGAAAAATTCCAGGGCCGGGCTGAAGTGCGGGCTACCTTCAAGGTTCCCAAGGCTGGAATCGTGGCTGGTTGCTACGTAATCGACGGCAAGATCAGCAGGACGGCTAATTTGAGGATTCTAAGGGATGGGGTCATACTCCATGAAGGCAAACTGGCATCTCTGAAGAGGTTCAAAGATGATGTCAAAGAAGTGCTTGGCAATTTTGAATGCGGGATTGGGATCGAAGGGTTCAGCGATATACGGGAAGGCGACCTGATTGAAACTTACGTTATCGAAGATATTCCCCGCAATCTCTAAGACCGTTTAAGAGGGTGTAATAGGTGAACAAGAGACGATTGGAAAAAATGGCCGAAGAGATCAGGCGCGAAGTTTCCGGTATATTGACGGAACACGTCAAGGACCCTCGATTGGCCATGGTAACCGTGACCCGGGTCGAGGTGTCCAATGATATTGGGGCGGCCCGCATTATGGTCAGCGTTCTCGGAGATGAAAAGAAACAGGAACAGGCCATGCAGGCTCTGGAAAAAGCCCGGGGATATATTCGTACCGAGCTTTCCAGCCGAATTCGATTGCGGCAGTCTCCGGAAATTTCGTTTCGCTTGGACAAATCCATTGAGCATGGAATCAGGATATCGTCAATATTGGAGGAACTCAGTGAGCAAAGCGGCAACCTTAAAGAAGAATAATTATGAGGGGTTGTCGCAAGCCCTGTTCTCAGTTGACGGGTGGACCGTCCTGGGTCATTCGATCCCGGACGGCGACTGCATTGGGTCGGTAACGGCACTGGGGCTGGCCCTGGAGAGCCTGGGGATAAAAGTGTCCCTGGTCGTTGAAGACGGGGTACCGGCTATGTATCGGTTTCTTGCCGGCACCCAATCGATACACTCCGTTGAAGATCTGCCGCAGATTTATGCCGGACGAATATATGTGGATTGCGCCACTGCCGAAAGAATCGGCGATAAACTGCTTTCAATACTGCCTCCGGGCAGTATTACTATTAATATCGACCATCATGTCAGCAATTCCATGTTCGGGGACATCAACCTGGTTGATCCCGAATCATCCTCCACCTGCGAAATTCTTTTGCAGGTCCTGGCCGAGCTTGGTGTTGCCATTAATCAAGATATCGCTTCATCCATCTTCTGTGGGCTGGTGATGGATACCGGCAGTTTTCAATACAGCAATACTTCTCCGGCTACCCTGCGGGCGGCAGCGGACCTTTTGGAGGCCGGTATTGATCTTGACCGGATAAGAACCGGCCTTTTTGAATCCAAGAGCAGGACAGAGATGGAAGTAATCAAGTTGGCTCTGGGGAGCCTTCAATATACTCATCAGGGCAGAGTCGCATGGCTGGAGCTTTCCTGCCAGGAATTGCTCCGAATAGGTTCCGCGAATCTTCACTTTGAAGGAGTCATCAATTTGGCTCGCAACGTGGAGGGAGTCGAAGTGGCATTATTGTTCCGGGAGATCGAACCCGGACTGGTAAAAGTAGGTTTAAGGTCCAAGGATAAAAC
>CAZDND010000236.1:0-2487 GCA_964506825.1 uncultured Syntrophothermus sp. | reverse complement strand
TGGTCATAGTCTTCGGATACCAATTTGTGTTGATAATCCGATAAATATGGTTTTATACGCAACCAGGAAATCTGGGATATCTGAACGGAGTTGAATAATTTGGCGGCTTTGCTGGCTTTAACCGCTAGGGCGGCAAACATGGTCATATAGGCTGAAAAATAGCCTACTGTCCATGAGCCCTCAATAACTTTGTTTCCACCCAGTTGGATCACCAGAATTACACCCAGCATGGCAATAGCATTATAGAGCGGCTGCATGGAATTTCCCAGGATATTGGCCTGGATGGCCTTATGCTGCAAATCTTCCAACTCCAGGTCGTACTTGTCCCTGGCCTGCCTCTCCATTCCTGTAACCCGATAAAGCATTATATTTTCCACCGCGTCAAAGGTCATATCAGCCACCATGCTGCTTTGGGCTCGAAAAGCAATTGAATATCTATAAATGATGGTCTTAAGTTTTTCGGCAAGCAACATGGCGGCAGGGATGAATACCGCAGAAAGGATCGTGATTTTGACATCGTAAAACAGCATCGCAGTCAGATAGGAGGCCATCAGTACACCGGTATCAAAGATCTCGGTGGTGAATTTTCGCATTCCCTCCACACAAAGGTCAACATCCGACAGAGCTTTGGTCATCAGATCTCCAATGTTTTCCCGGCCCAAATCCTGATAACTCTTATAGATAATGTTGTTATAGATCATCATTCGCATGGTAGAGATCGTGGTGTTTGCAAAACGTCGGATATAGAAACGCTTGATATAGCGCATGACCTGAATTGTTCCGATCAGCAGGACGTAGGTCAGAGCCAACATGAATAGCGCCTGGAGATTATCCCCACGGAGCAATCCATCAATCAGCTTTCCCTGATAAATGGGACCTAAGATCGCGGAAATATTGTAGCCCAGACCAAATATCACGATGCAGACAACAATAAGCTTTTCTTTCTTCCAGTAACTGATTATCCTATCGGGTTGCCGCAGCGGTTCGATCATATTCTTCAAGGCGACCAACATCCTTTTTCAGATTGCCAAAAGCTCTATGTTCTCACATGTCTATTGCCAGATAAATCGTTGCCAGCCTATAAATATCTCCAACATATATGATATCGTAACAGTTATTTACTTGAATGTATGCGGCTTATTATGGTCGACAGCCCAAGATATGAGCCGCCCAAACCACCAGGAAAAGCATGCCTAAATCCAAATTCTGAGGTGGGGGGTTGGTTATATTTCCAACCACAATGATTGCAAGCGATGAATTAATTTAGAGTTGTCGATTCCGTCCATTGCCTGAAGTTTGGGCTGAAATGGTACTCTGCCCAGGAATGAATCTTTTTTGGATTTTAATCGATTTATATGGTATTTTGGTGGCAAATAGCTTGAAAAGCGAGGTGAGGTTGTGGACAAATTCAATTATGACTCTTATTGCGGACTTTATTGCGGTGCCTGTTCAGTTCTTAAGGCTTACCAGACGGGTTCCAAGGACGATTTAGCGGTATTCTTCGGTGATGAAGCCGGCTTGGAGCTTAAATGCTGCGGGTGCAAGAGCGATACCGTATTCAGCAATTGTGTGAACTGCCAAATCCGTTACTGCGCCGCCGACAAAAAGGTAGAGCATTGCATCGAGTGCAAGGAATATCCCTGTAGTTTACTAAGTCCCGATAACCTTAAATATATGACCGATAGAGTGCCTCATGTTTGCCTGACCTCCCAAGGTCTGTTGGCCATCCAGGAGGTTGGTCTCGATCAATGGCTTGCTGACCAGGCTATTAAATGGAAATGCCCTGAATGCCAGACTGATTTTTCCTGGTATACTGCCCAATGTTCAAAATGCGGAAAAGACCTAAGGGGAATTAAGGGTTATAAAAACCAGTTTGACAAAAGTATTTTCGATTATTTAAAGAAATAGTCGATTGTGGTGGGGATTTTTTCGCCACCCTGACTTCTAAAATATTTAGACCCCTCTATGGATAATCATTAGAGGGGTCATTCATTTTTACAATCTTTTAACAGCAAAGCCGAAGAGTTCTCTTACATTTTGGCAGCTCTCTTACTTCTTCCAAAAGAGGTCGGCTTCAGTTTCCATTTTATCCAGCCGGGTGTAATAATCCGGAAACTCATTTAGATGGGCCAGAGCAATTTTCCCGGTTAATATCGGATCATCATTGGTAACATTGGTCTCGGGATCCCTCGAGCCGTGTTCCAATTCCACATCCAATCCCATGCGATACTGTTCCACGTCAAACTTGCTCCAGTCAATTCCAAGCTTTTCTCCGATCGTTTTGGCTTCCGCCGCCGAAAACTTCTTAGTTCCGCTCATAACATCATCCTCCTTGCTTAAAACTATCCTTCATTATACCATAAATGGCCGTCTGTGCCTTATTCAGTCTCCTTTGCAGACCGAATCTGCGGAAAGCGTCTTTGGTTGACCATCCAGCTGCTCCAGCGCCCATCTGGCATTAATTTTCGGACATTATCCCGGCTGATC
>CAZDND010000235.1:0-2493 GCA_964506825.1 uncultured Syntrophothermus sp. | reverse complement strand
CCGCGAGGTAACGGATGTCCCGTACTTCCTGGCCGCAGCGAAACTTAATTGCCCATACAGAAGTTGCAGGCGGGGGAGAGATCTATTGAAAATATAAATTTTTGGATAAAATGGCAGGAAAATGTAAAATCGAGGGCGAAATATTAGGGAACCTATCCAGGGAGATGAGGATGATGCCCGATATTGACAGGCGTTTGGCGGGTGCGATGGTGGTGGCGATGCTGCTCTGCTTCGGGGCCGGCTACCAGTACGGTATCTCTGTGGAATCCAAGCGGTCGGTCCAGGCCAGCCTGGTGGAAGCTGTCCCGGACAGCGGCGAGGCGGCTACGGAACTTGCCGGGCCGATCTACGTTTATGTCGCGGGGGAGGTGGCCAAACCCGGAGTACTGGAAATGCAGGAGGGGGATCGGGTGTTTCACGCCCTGGAAAAAACAGCTCCGGGACCGGAAGCTGACCTGAGCAGCCTCAATCTGGCAGCGGCTGTGGCTGATGGGGAAAAGATTGTAGTACCCCGTTTGGGAGACACTCGGATGGAGTCGACCCTGGGCAGCAACCAACCGGCTGGGGTTAACAGCAGTGGGCTTCTGAATATCAATACTGCCTCGGTTGGGGAAATCGACTCCCGGCTGCCAGGCATCGGACCGGCGCTGGCTCAGAGGGTCGTGGACTACCGCGAGCAAAATGGTGGATTTAAGGCTATAGAGGAAATCAAGGAAGTAGCAGGAATCGGTGACAAACGCTTTACAGAGATGAAGGAATTGATTTGTGTAAGATAACGCGCATTGAAGGCGAAGTCAAATTGAGGGGACCTGGAATTCCTGAATGATGCGATGGGGTGCCTTTTGGTCAGAAACCGAAGTGAGTTCGGATAATTTCTACCCGCTGGCAGGGATCCTGGCCGGATTGGCAGCGGGGATCGGCTTAGCCGAGTGGGCTGACATCCGTCTGGGGCTGATTATGATAGCCCTGCTGGCCTTGGCGGGAATCTTAAAGAGGCGGCTGGTGCCGCTGCTGGTTGCGGCGGCTCTCCTGGGCGGTTTTATTTACTGGAGCCTTGATCATCCAGAGGCTCCTTGCAGCCCGCCCCGCTATCTGGCTCGCAAACCGCTGGTGGTTTTGGATCGTCCGCAGCTTAGGGACGGGAGTTGGCGGTTTATTGGGTGGCTGCCAGAGGAAGAGATGAAGGTCAGGGTTTTCTGTCCGGAAACGCAGAAGGTGGTCAGGGGTAACCGTCTGGTCGTTTCCGGTCCGCTGCGGGAGATATCGGGAGCAACTAATCCGGGGGAATTTGATTACCGGGAATTTTGGGGGCATCGGGACGTATTTTTTAATCTGATCCTGGACCAAGATGGAATCCTTAAACGGGAAGCGAACCAGACCAGTCTTTATCTGCGATCTATAGATGGGGTGATCAACCGGGGACAGCAATCGGTGCGCAGCCATATGGGTCCCGAAGAGGCTGTCATCATGGAAGGGATGCTGTTCGGATTCCAGGGGGAGATCAGCGACCAACAATTCGCCGATTTCCAAAAATCCGGATTGGTACATCTTTTTTCCGTTTCCGGGTTTCACACTGGATTTATTGTCCTGATCGGAGTGGCCGCCGCCAATGTTTTGACCCGACGCCGTTGGGCGAGGCTGGCCCTGGTTTCGGGGCTGCTCCTTTTGTATGGTTTCATCACCGGATGGCCTTCCCCCATGATCCGGGCCTCCATTATGGCAATCCTGGCTCTGGCGGCCCATTACCTGGGGCGGGATCAGGAAATGGCTACCTCATTGGCTCTGGCAGGCATAGTGATTCTCCTGATCAATCCGGCTAATCTTTTCGAGATTTCTTTCCAGCTGTCATTCATGGCCACGGCCGGGATAATTATGCTGTATCCCCGGTGGCGGGACCGGGCGCGGCCCTGGGCCCGCTGGCAGGATTTGGTGCTTCTCAGCCTGGCTCCCCAAGCGGCTTCACTGCCCATCGCTCTCTACTATTTCAACTTGGTCAGTCTGATTGCTGTGGTGGCCAATCTGCTGTTGGTCAACGTAGCGGGTGCTGCAGTTATCCTCGGCTTTGGGGGAGTGGTCCTGGCACAGCTCAGCCAGAGCATGTCAGGGCTTCTGATGGTGCCAGCTGGGCTTCTTACCCGGATCATCGAATGGGGAGCGGCAGGTCTGGGTGGCATGCCCGGGGGGTATTTCCAAACAGCCCGCCCCGAGGAATGGATGATCGTCATGGCCTATCTCGGAATGGCGCTGCTTTGGATTCCGGAAATCGAATACGGGCTGCTGCGTCTGGTCAGGCAGTGGCCGGGGGGAACCGCGCTGGAACCGATCTTATACCAGACCCGGCTGATAGGCGGGCTGATGCTGGGGCTCTTTGTGGTCATGTTGATCACCCCTGGTCAATGGCGAGACCCGGGATGCCTGAAGGTCGTGTTTATTGATGTGGGGCAGGGAGACGCCATATTCGTCAAGACTCCCGGGGGCTATACCATCCTGATC
>CAZDND010000234.1:0-2494 GCA_964506825.1 uncultured Syntrophothermus sp. | reverse complement strand
ATTCCGATATATCCTGAAATTCGTTGACACCGATCAATCCATCCAGTTCCGGCAGCTCATCCATCATTTCCTGGGGATAGCGCTGTGCCATGCAACCAGCCGCCACCAAGACCTGAAACTTGCCCTTTTCTTTGAGCAATCCCATTTCAATGATGGTATCGATGGCTTCCTGCTTGGCTTCAGTGATGAAACCGCAGGTATTTACTATCACCACATCAGCTTCAGACGGTTCGTTGACTATCTCCCATCCGGCAGCCAGCAGAATACCCATCATATGCTCGGTATCCACCAGGTTCTTTGAGCATCCCAGGCTTATAAATCCAGCTTTCATTGCTCTATCCTCCACATCAGGAACCACAAGTCCTCAACCAGCAAATATCTGACCCAGGGGACCGGCCAGCCAAAATAGGCACAAAAAAAGCCCCTGTAAGGAACATGTCCTTTGGCTATTCTTGGGGAGGAAACGTCAGGGTCATAACCTGCCCGGAATCACCTGCCAGGCCCATTTCCTGGCCATTGTATACCATTGAGACCCCTCCGGCGTTGCCCAAAACCAGAACCGCTTTTTCATTGGCTGTATATTGCCTTGATTCTCCTGGCTGCAGGGTTTCTTCCATCATGGGCTGGTCATCAACGGTAATCCTCAGCCAGCAGGCTTCTGAAGCGGCCAACTCAAGATTTATTCCCTGGACAGCCGGCTCCGCAGGGGTAGATATCGGTGCTTCAGACGCTGCCGGCGAAGGATGGGTTGCCTCATACTGGGAGGTCAAATAGTTGACTAGAAATATTCCGGACCAAATCACGATTATCAAAAACAGGATCGCAATAAAGATGTTCCGCACCGGAAACGTAAGTTTTCTCTTGTTCCCCAGGGGCAGGTTGAGAACCTCCATAGGGGCATCAACCTTTGGAACCACGCCCCTCCTGAACTCCTCCAAAGCCTCTTGGGGATCCATGTCCAGCAACTGGGCATACCGTTTTACAAAACCGGAAGCATAGACCATGGCGGGCAACAACTGATGCTCATCATTCTCCAGGGCCTCCAAGTAATGCTTGCGGATCTTGGTTTCCTTTTCAACCTCATCCAGGGTCCAACCCAGACTCTCACGCCTGGCTCTTAGCCTCATACCCAGTGATTCCATAGTAATCTCTCCTTTCAGCCTTGTTAAGCCAGGCAATAAAATTCCCGGCAGCTGCTCTGCTGTCAGCGCCATCCAGGCACAGATCATACTTCGCATCGGGTTTGGATGGGTATCCATAAAGAGGATCGTAATACTTTTCCAAAAGAATCCTGACCGCACCTTCAAGTCTTCCAACTTCGATCATTTCGATTAGACCCCGGGTAAGCTTTTTGCCTAGAAAATATTCGATTCCAGAAACCGCATGGATCAATTCCCCAATATTTCCTTTATGGACACCGGTATATTCCTGAAGCAGACGGTCCACCCGGTTCTCCATGGAATCATATGCCAGGATGTGCCAACCAATATCCATCATGGCGTGAAGATGATTTGGAACAAATAGCCGGCCAATCTTCTTGCTTTCGCTTTCTACTACCAGCCCCGGAAAGTCTTGAAAGGAGGTCAGAACATCAAATATGCTGGTCTCAAACTGTTTTTGGGTGGGCTGGTCTCCCAGTCCAATTCCTCCGAATACCGACCCGCGATGATTGGCCAGTCCCTCAAGGTCAATGGTTGGCCAGCCCATGCGGTTCATCTCCTCAATTATAACAGTTTTACCGGTACCGGTAAGTCCATGCAAAACCGCAACTTTCTTATCTGGCAGGCGCTCCAGTCCCGACAGCACATGTTGGCGGTATGACTTGTAGCCACCTTCAAGACGGTAGGCATCCATTCCCATGATTTCCATCAATCCTGCTACGGCCCGGCTCCGGTCTCCACCCCGCCAACAATATAGGACCAGCTGTTTACCCCGGGATATTTCCCGGAGATTCTCGATGATGGCCGACAACCGGGGAGTCACCATCTCCAGCCCTTTGTTCTTTGCGTCCTCATGCCCCCGATGGCGATATATGACTCCTATTTCGGCTCGCTCTTCGTTGGTCAGCAGGGGTAAATTTACGGCTCCTGGAATATGAGCGGTTTCGTATTCAATAGGCGCACGAACGTCTATAAATTGTCCCTTATCCAAGGATAAGGCTTCGTTAATCGATATATCCATGATCATGAGATCAATCCCTCAACAATTCTTTGCTGGACTCATTTATAAGCGGCGCTCCAATAGCTGTTCCAGCTGCTCAGCATCGATCAGCATTTCCCGCTTGCGGTTCACATCCTGGGCCGATACTATGCCCCGGTCTTCCATGATATCTACCAACCGGGCCGCCCGGGCATATCCAACCCTGAGCTTGCGCTGCAAGAGCGAAGCTGACGCTTTGTCAGTTTCCACGAAAACCCTCACAGCATCCCAGAACAGATCATCGTCAGCATCCATTTCCTGCACATTTTCAGCGAAGGAGTCCCATCCCTCCGGC
>CAZDND010000233.1:0-2496 GCA_964506825.1 uncultured Syntrophothermus sp. | reverse complement strand
TCTCTGAATGTCAACGAAAAAGTTTACCATGTGATATTGAATTTGTTTACCACCAATGACGCCCAAATAGTTTGCCAGTAATGATGCTGAATTTGTTTACCACCCCGGCATTAAAAATGGGAAACACTCTTAAACAAGTATTTTCCCAGTTGAAATGCTTGGACTAGGGCAGAATTTTCGGCTCGGCCCGGTATGGATGATCCGAATTCATGTTCAGTACATGGGATCGGAAGGTCAGACGATCAATCAAGGCCGTTACCATGGTGGTGTTTTCGAACATGGTAACCCAATCTGAAAATCTAAGGTTGGTCGATACTATGACACTTTGGCGTTCGGACCGGTCTGCGATTACTTTGAACAACAGCTCGGACTGATGGCGATTAAAAGTCAAATAACTAAGTTCATCGACTATCAGGAGTTCCGCCTTGGCGACCTGCTTTTCCAGTTTGGTAAGCTTCTTGTATTCCTGGGCCTCGATCAATTCGTTGGAAAGATTAGCGGCGGTATAGAATTTTACGTTCATACCCTGCATACAGGCTTTAATACCCAGGGCAATTGATAAATGGGTTTTGCCGGTACCCGGATTGCCAATCATGACTATGTTTTGGCGTTTGCTGACAAAATCACAGCTGGCCAGTTCCCGGATAAAGGCCTCATTTATGTGTTCGAAGCGGCTGCAATCCAATTCATCCATGGTCTTGAGGTAGGGAAAGCCTGCTGTTCTGATTTTACGTCGCTGGCTGCTGTCCATGCGGGAGTCCAGTTCCAGTCTCATCAACGCGATCAGGAAATCCTCGTAGCCCTGATCAGGCCCTAACTGACGGATGACATCCCCATAGTGGTTGAAGGTTGGGGTACGCAACTGCTTGGCATATAGTTCTATTGTCTGGGCACTTAGATTCATTGATAGACCACCCCATACCTTTCATCATACTTGGTCAGGTCAGTACTATTTACGGGGACATCATGCTCAAGATAATTAACTGGTGCTGGGGCGGTTTCATGTAGACAACTACGGACCATATCCACCGTAGGAACGATACCTTCCGGCAGGGAATGCTTTAGAGCCAGGATGTGTTCCTCGCCATAATCGACGCACAGACGCAGGAGTTTGACCATCTCCTTGTTGCCTCCCGGGAGCAGGCGACCCCATTCCAAAAGTTCCTGGGTGACATTGGCCTGAACCGGTTTGGCCTGAAAGACTGATCTGGGTTTGCGTTCCAGCAGATCCAGGTAGTGCTCGAGCTGGTACTCTGTTTTCCCCGAACCGTAAATCCTGGAGTAGGTAGCTATTTCATGACCGCCATACATGATACGGATGGAGTTGGCGTAGCCCTTTACGGTGACCTCCTTGCGCAGGTATTTGGTAGGCACCGAGTAATTGTTCTTATCGAAGCGTACCGTGGAAAAGTCATCCACCTTGGCCATAACTGTTTTACTGGTGTCATAGCGATAATCTGGAATCTGGGCCAGCATCTTGCGCTCCTCATGGTAAAGATACATGACCGGGTGTTGGCGGTTTTGCACTTTATGATTCTGCCGGTAGGACAGGCATTCACCCCAGAGCTGCCGGTTCAGTTCCTCAATACTTGTGACCCTGGGTACCGGTACCATGAAGTTCCGTCTGGCATAGCCCACCAGATTTTCAACCAGGCCTTTCTCATTACCCCGGGCCGGATTGCAGAAATCGGTGGCAAAAGCATAGTGCGCGCTGAAGGCCAGGTACCTGTTTTGGGGTTTAGCATGGAGCCCAAATCCATCTTTTACCGCTATTTTGGCGTTGTCGAAGATCACCCGGCGTGGAATGCCGGCGAAAAAATCAAACATGAGCTGTTGGGCTTCCAAAAATGTCTCGGCATTGGCGGCCAGATAAAACTGCACGAAGATGTCGCAGCTGTTGCATAACCGTCCGCAGAACATGTAACCCTTGGTCTTCTGACCATTCAGGTATATAGTTGCTTCGCCCCAGTCAACTTGCACTGCTTCACCGGGAGCGAATGAAAGCGGGACAAAACATTGAGGAGGAACAGTCCTCTCTGCCTTCAACTCCCGGACTGCTTGCCGGATGGTGGAGTAGGATCCTTGAAACTCTAATTCTATAACCAGACGCCTGTATATCTGTCTGGCTGTGTGTTTCTGTTTACGTAGATTCTCATCCTCGTCTTCTTGGAAGCAGTGCTGGATGAAACGTTTAACCTTATCTGTCACTACATTGGCGTCGCGTTTATATTGTTTACGGACTTCAGGATGAGTGGCACCTTTGCAATATTTGTTTACAGTCTGCCGGGAAATACCTAATTTCAAGGCGATGGACCGGATAGACTCGCCGTTAGCATAGCGAATCCTAATCTCGGAGTACATGTCCATCTCTATAATCACACCTTTCACGTCCCCCCTGTAAAATTGGTTACAGTTTACAGGAAGGTGATGATAGGTGGTAAACTAATTCAGCATCACTATGTCCTTAAGTGGTCAACTATTACGATATCATTCACA
>CAZDND010000232.1:0-2514 GCA_964506825.1 uncultured Syntrophothermus sp. | reverse complement strand
ATGTGGGAAGAATTCAAGAATACCCGGGTAAGTGTCCACGTTGATCCTTTTCGGGAACCGGAACCTGATGATCCCTTTGAACTGGGGGGCCAGAACATCTGAATTCATCCCGCCCCCAAGGCGGGTTCCCAGAAGTGTGCTGCCGGTGCCCGGCATCGGCAGGCAAATACTTGGCCGCCGGCTGCATAGCCAGCAATGCTCATCACAGGTCGAATGGAATCGTTTCGTGCCCTGACTCGACTGACTTGATGAGCTGCGAAATCTTGCCTTCGGCCTTGGTCAGTTCTTCCTGGCAGCGGCGGAAAAGGCCAATCCCTTCTTCAAAAAGCTTGAGAGAGTCCTTGAGGGGCAATTCGCCATCCTCCAGCTGCCGCAGTATCTCCTGAAGACGATCAAAATCCTTTTCAAAACTCATAACACCCAATCTCCTGTTTTCTTTTCTATAGCCTTCACCGTTATCTCGCCGTCGCTGACGGTCACCGTCAGCACCTCACCAGCTTCCACTTGGCCTATAGTGCGAACTACTCCACCATCACGGCGACGGACGATGGCATATCCTCTCTCCAGCACTTTGAGAGGGCTCAAAGCCTCGAGAGCCGCTGCGGCCCTTCCCAGCGATATCTCCTGATTCTTCACCCGGTTCTGCACCGCCCGGCTCATTTCCTCCATAGCCCTGTTCAAATCCCGAAGACGGCTTTCTATCAGCATATCGGGACGCTTCCAGACTTTTTTATCCCGAAGGTTGTCCAATCGTGACGACTTCACGGTTATGATCCGTTCCATGGCCCTTACCTGACGGCGGTGGATATCCTTAATCTGTGCCGAAAAAGCCAACATATCTGGAACGGCTAACTGACCTGCCTGAGTGGGGGTCGCCGCCCGCACGTCGGCAGCAAAATCAGCCAGGCTTACGTCCACTTCGTGCCCTACCGCCGATATTATCGGTATGGTCGACCCAGCCACAGCCCTGACCACCGATTCGGTGTTGAACGCCCACAGATCCTCGATCGAGCCGCCCCCCCGGCCTACAATCAGCACTTCCGCCTGACCCCATTGGTTGAAGGCTTCAATAGCCCGGACTATTTCCCCGGGAGCCTCGGCTCCCTGGACAGCAGTTGAGGCTACCACAATCTGACACCCGGGATGCCTTTGGCGAACTACCCGCACAATATCCCGCAGGGCTGCACCATCACCAGAGGTCACAATGCCCAGACAATTGACAAAACGAGGCAGGGGCCGTTTCCGTTGCGGATCAAACAGCCCTTCCTTCTCCAGTTTTTCTTTTAGTTGGGTTAGGGATAAGAACAGCCGTCCAAGTCCATCCGGCTCCATATCTTCCACATAGAACTGATAACGGCCGTATTTTTCAAATATCGATATATATCCGCTCGCAATTACCTTGAGTCCGTCATGAGGTTGGAAGTCAATATTGCGGGCTTTACCCCTGAACATCACACAATTTACGCTGGCCTCTTCGTCCTTAAGGTTGAAATACATGTGCCCAGATTTCTGGTAAAATTTAAAATCGGATATCTCACCCCGCACCCACACGTTCTGCAGCAACCGGTCGTTTTCCAGCACTTCGCGCACATGGGCCGTCAGTTGGCTGATGGTTAGGATCCGGTTGCCTTCCGCACCTTCATTCATCCTTTGCCGCCGCCTTGTAGAGATTCGCCATCAACATGGTGATAATCAAGGGTCCTAGTCCCCCGGGAACTGGCAGCAACCACCTGTCAGGCTCCGAGAAGGTTTCCGTGGCTGCGTTCCCGGACGTCTTACCGTCCACCCAATGAAAGCCAGCATCAATCACCAGCGTTCCAGGGCTGAATATCTCCGCGGACACCGCCCGAGGCGGGCATTCCTCCAGAACGACCAGTTTATAATGGGAAACATCAATCCCTGAATTCCATTTGGGTACAACTTTAGTGATGCATCCCCGCCCCACAAAAATGCTGGCCAGAGGTCGGATCACATCCATCGAATGACCAACTAAAAGCACCTGCGGACAGTTAGCATCCAAATATTCCGCGGCCAGATTTAAGACCGCCTGAGCCGCACAGCTGGTGTAGAGTGTCTTGCCGAGAAAACCCAAACCCAGATTCAGGGGGTGAAAGCCATCCACGTCCTTAGAGGGCTGAATAGCCATGACCACTTCATCCTGGTCAATTTGCTCCGGAAGCGGCAACTGCACCAGTATCCCGTGAATTTCCACATCCCGGTTCAGATCCTCAACCAGCGCTATTACCTCCGCAGTTGAAACCGAATCCGGCAGACGATGTATCTGGCAACCCGCCCCAATTTCCGCGATAGCCTTTTGCTTCAGGCTAACATAACGTCGGCTTTCCTCATCATCTCCCACCAAAACCATGGCCAGGAAAGGCACTTTGCCAAGTGCCGCCACCTTCTGCTGCAGATCTTGCCTTAATTCCCGGGATATCCTGTTCCCGTCAATGACTGCCAAGCTATAATCCCCCTCATTAAAAGGAATGTTACCATGTACCAACCGGTCCCCTG
>CAZDND010000231.1:0-2528 GCA_964506825.1 uncultured Syntrophothermus sp. | reverse complement strand
ATTCTCTTTTTGTCTTGCCTTCTCTTTTTTCCCAAACTAATTTTACGCTAACGCCTGCGGGAGGTGGAACAACCCTGCTTACCGCCCCTCACATATCTTGGTCAAATTACCCCATTAAGGTGCCAAGGGTCTGCGCGGTTGAAAAAGTTGATCAAATCAGCTATTATGGGTTAGGCTGGAGTGGAGCTGAAACCATGGTGCAAAGCAGATGCAGCTCGATTCTATCCTATATGGATCATATCTAAGGAGAGTGTGCGAATGGCCAAGCATATCACTACGGTGGTCAAGCCCAACCTAAGAAGCGACAAGGATACCAATTGCAGAGAATGCCAGGCTTCATGTCAATCGGCGTGCAAGACCTCATGTACTGTTGGCAATCAAGTCTGCAAAAAATAGCTCTACAAATATGATTAGCAGTAACCGCAAAAATGTCCGGATCATTTTACTTTCTGGGCGAGATCCGGTTGTGCCGGTGCCGATCGCTCAGAATAGCAATTTTCTAACCCTACCTGCATTCGGTAGGGTTTGTTGATTTTCGGGGAGGTGCAAATGATAGATTTGCATGGATACGACTTCTCAGCCCACATTCATAGGTTTAGCATGGGGGGGAAGGACCTGCTGCTGGATGTCAATTCGGGGGCCATCCATCTCCTGGATACCCCAGCCAGCCGTTTTGTCGATGAGCTGGTGCGATCCGAGGGCAATTGGGATACCGCCCGCAGCTACTTGAAGAACAGCTGCCCGCCAGATACCATCGCGGAAATCGAAGCTGAATTTCGGCAGGCTATTCATGAAGGCAGCCTTTTTTCTCCGGAGGTTGACCTGACGTTATTCGACTACGGCATGGCCTTGCCCAAGTCGGTTTGCCTCAACGTTGCCCATGTCTGCAACATGCGTTGCCGGTATTGTTTCGCCGCTCAGGGAACCTTCGGGACGACTCCCGGATTGATGCCCCAGGAAGTTGCCAACCAGACCATTGATTTTCTGCTGGAAGCCAGTGGACCCAGGAATAACCTGGAACTGGACTTTTTTGGCGGCGAACCCCTGCTGAATATGGCGGTGGTGAAGCAAACTGTGGATTATGCCCGCCGTCGAGGGTTGGAGGAAGGCAAACATTTCAACTTCACACTTACCACCAACGGGTGGGACCTGGATGAGGAAACCAGAGCATATCTGATCAGGGAAGAGATCGCGGTAATTCTTAGTTTGGATGGGCGTCCGGAAGTAAATGACCGGATGCGGATCCTTCCCGGGGGGGAGGGGACCTATGAACGCATTGTGCCGCGAATCCAGCAGATGGTCGATCTGGAGCCGACAAGCTACTACGTGCGCGGGACGTTTACGGCGCAAAATCTGGATTTTTGCGATGATGTCGCCCATTTTTGCCAGCTGGGCTTTGACAGCGTTTCTCTGGAACCGGTGACCGGAGGACCAACCGGAATAGCCCTGGGGGAAGAACATCTTCCCCGCATATACAGCGAATATGAGAAGCTGGGCAATTATCTGCTCGAGTGCGAACGCAGGGGCTGCCCGGTAAATTTCTTTCATTTCAACCTGGATGTGAACCGGGGTCCCTGTGTAGCCAAAAGGATCACCGGGTGCGGGGCGGGAGTTGAATATCTGGCGGTTACGCCTGAAGGTGACGTCTACCCATGCCATCAGTTCATCGGCCATCCCGAATTTAAAATGGGCCATATTAGCCAGGGAGGACTGGACGAATCCATCAAAAAAAGGTTTGCCGGGAATACGGTTGATAGCAAAGAATGCCGCCGCTGCTGGGCCCGATTCTATTGTGGGGGGGGCTGTCAGGCGTTGGCTTTTTTCGAAAACCAGGATTTGACCAAACCATTTAAGTTGGCTTGTGCCATGCAGCAGAAGCGATTGGAAGTCGCCTTCTACATGGCCACCCAGAGGTTGGAGGGATAGGCCATCAAGTCATACCCGCCCTTTGTGAAAACCGGATTATTGGCTCTCGGTGGGGGAATCGGCATGATTCCCTATCTGGAGGAGATAGCCCGCCGGCAATTGGATATTGAATCCGAGGAATTTCTGCAATTGGTGGCGGTCGCCCAGAGCTTCCCAGGCCCTATGGGGATCAATTTGGGGGTTATCCTGGGTTACCGCATGGGAGGATTCCCGGGTGCGGCTGCCAGTTTGGCGGGTATCGCCCTGCCCAGTCTCTTATGGGCCGGCGGGCTTTTCTGGTTTCTGCATCTTATGCGGGATTCCTCCGGGATCAATGAGTTGTTCTCTGCTCTCAAGGCGGCCATGGTGGGCATCATTTTGGGGATGGCTGTCCAGCTGGCTTATCGTTCCTCACGGGGTTATGTATGGGTCCTCATGGCTATAGCGTCATGTCTGTTGTTCTACTTGTTCCAGCTTCATCCAATCTGGCTGCTGGCGGGTGCGGGCTTAGTTGGTTGGTTATACTTCGGGCGCACGGAGTCAGGATCATGACGATAATCAGTATTTATCTAATTTTTCTTAAGATAGGCCTGCTGGGCTTCGGCGGCGGCTACCTGATGATT
>CAZDND010000230.1:0-2538 GCA_964506825.1 uncultured Syntrophothermus sp. | reverse complement strand
GCAATGGACATACGATCGACCGTATCAAGTGGAAGATGGGAACCAGCGAGCTTACCACCGGCGAACTGACATTTGACGGAGCCATTGCCTACCCCGTTGGTCCCCTGGATCGGGGTGTTGCCAATGTGGTAGGTATCGTCCTCACCTGTTCCCGTTTGACCGTAGGCCTGTCGTCCGCCGCCTTTATTACCCGGGCAGTCCGCGAAGCTCGTCAGTATGCAGATTTTCGGGATGCCTTCGGGGTTAAGGTTGCCCAATTTCCCCTGGTGACCGGCCAGATCAGAAAAGCTGAGAAACTGGCTCAGCAGACCACCGCGGGAGCCTTCAAGCTTTACAGCCAATATCTGAAGCTGGAGGGCGGTCTGAAAGGAGGTCTGGTTACCACCGGCAGCGAGGATCAGAAGCGACTTGCCTTCGAAATCCGTGAATTGATCATGCTGCAGAAAATCGCCGCTGCCTGGGACTCAACCGATGCGATCCGCATCGCCATGGCGGTATTCGGTGGTCACGGTGTCATGGAGGATTTCTCGGTCTTGCCCCGTCTGTATCGCGATTCAGCCGTCAACGAACTGTGGGAAGGCCCGCGGAATGTACTGCTAACCCAAATGCACCGGGACTTCCAGCGAGCGGCATCCTGGTATCCACCGGCTGAATTTGTGCGCAGCATTCTCAAAGGAGCCCCAGCAGAACTGATCAATCCCTTATCGAAAGAAATGACCGAACTACTATCCCATCCGGACCTGATGCAAATGGATGAGAAGACCATCCAAATATGCGAGCGTTGGGATAATTTCTGCCAGGATCTCTGCCACGCCTATCAAGCCAATGCTGTTCAAGAGGTTGGATAACCGGAATTGTAGTAGTGGAGGAGGATGTTAAATGACTATCAATATTGGCGATATGATGAGAAATCGAGCTTACTTGTCTCCTGACCTGGAGTGTTTCGTGGGAGAAAACTACAGATTTACATTTGGAGAAGCCAACTTGCAGGTCAACTACCTGGCCCATTACATGAAGAGCTTGCCCATTTATCCCGGTGATAGGGTGGCAATCCTGTGCAAAAACAACTACCAGTTCCTGATTGTTATGTTCGCTGCAGCCAAAATCGGTGCCATAACCGTTCCCCTCAACTGGCGTCTGCATCCGGCTGAACTGGCATATATTCTGAACGATTGCGGAGCGGCCCTGCTGCTGTTTGACGACACGTTCAGCGAAACTGTCGACCAGCTTCGTTCGAAAGCCAAGCTGCGATTCCTCATAAGGTCAGGCGGACAAGGGCAGGATATCGAATTCGAACAAGCACTCAATGACCAGCCTGATGACGAACCCGAACTGATTTCCGGTGGTGAAGATATCGCCGTAATAATGTACACCTCCGGTACGACCGGTAAACCCAAGGGCGCCATGCTGTCCCACTTGAGTCTGTTTTTTGTAACCGCGGGGCACTGTCACACCATCAACTGGAAATACAAAGACCGTTTCCTATCGGTTGCTCCCCTGTTCCATATTGGAGGACTAGCCCCCATGTTCACCAATATCCACTGTGGTACCACCTGTGTATTCATGCCGGACTTCGATCCAGTCAAAGCCTGGCAGACCATTGTCTCCGAGAAAATCACCCACATGATGACCGTACCGGTTATGCTCATGGCCATGCTGCGGGTACCGGAAATAGAGAAAATGGACCTCTCCGCTCTGGAACACATTGTTTGCGGGGGCTCCATAGTACCCGAAATTATCTTCACCGAATACAAAAAATACAACATCGAAGTGGAGAATGTGCTGGGGGTGACTGAGTATGCCGGAGCCCTGACCTTCTGGACCCATGATATGGGCTGGGACAAACGCTCTTCAGTAGGTAAAGCAGTTTTTCACGGCAATGTAAAAATCGTGGACTCCGAGAATCGCCAGGAATTACCTCCTGGAGAAATCGGCGAGATCGCGGTAGCCGGTCCTCAATTATTCAAAGGCTATTGGAACAACCCGAACGCGACCCAAAAAGTCCTGGCTGACGGCTGGTATTATACGGGAGATCTGGGCTACAAAGACGAAGATGGGTGCATCTACGTTGTGGATCGGTTAAAAGACATGATCATCAGTGGCAGTGAAAATGTCTACCCTGCCGAAATCGAGGCCGTAATCAGCCGATGTCCAGGGGTAGCCGAAGTAGGAGTAGTAGGCAAGCAAGATGATAAATGGGGTGAGATTCCTGTGGCTTTTGTGGTAAAACTCCCTGGAGCAGAAATAACCGAGGAAGACATATTTCAGGCTTGCCGGGACAATCTCGCCCGCTACAAATGGGTCAAAGAAGTTATTTTTACTGGGCCTCTGCCCAGGAATGGCGTGGGTAAGCTCATGAAAGGGCCCTTGCGTGATCAGCTTAAGCAGCACTAATCCCACCAACGAAAAGCCCTGCATATTGAATATGCAGGGCTTTTTTATCATCACCCGATTGAGACTTTGGATAATTTTCGCACTGGATAAACTGCAGTCGGATCCAAGCCCCTTAAAAAATAAAATCCGTGGATAAAAAATTTG
>CAZDND010000229.1:0-2629 GCA_964506825.1 uncultured Syntrophothermus sp. | reverse complement strand
TTTGCAGCGCACCGGACTCAGGGCTGGTAGTGGAGAGCGCAGGACACAGCCTGTTTCCAGCCCGCCAGCAGCCGTTCCTGGCCCACCTGATCCATGGCTGGACTAAATATGCGGTCCACCAGGCGGGTGGCCTGCAGCTCATCCTGGTCCCGCCAGAAGCCGACTGCCAACCCCGCCAGGAAGGCGGCCCCAGCAGCAGTGGATTCGGTCATCCGGGGCCTTTCGACCTCGGTTTGCAGGATATCCGCCTGAAATTGCATCAGAAAATTATTATTGGATGCTCCGCCGTCGACCTTGAGGGCCGCCAATTTGATTTTGGAGTCTTCGGTCATGGCTGTGAGGACGTCATGGGACTGGTAGGCTATGGACTCCAGCACTGCCCGGACCAGGTGGCTCCGGCCGCTCCCCCGGGTCAGGCCCACCAGCGTGCCCCGGGCGTACATATTCCAATAGGGAGCTCCCAGACCAACGAAGGCCGGGACCATATAAACACCGCCGTTATCCTCCAGGGAAGCGGCGATTTCCTCAGAATCCGCCGCGGTTTCGATCAGCTTCATTTCATCCCGCAGCCACTGTACCGCCGCTCCGGTCACAAATACGCTGCCCTCCAGGGCATAGGTGACTTCCCCCTTGATTCCCCAGGCGATGGTGGTCAGCAGTCCATGAGAGGACTTCACGGCGGTGGGGCCGGTATTCATCAGCAGAAAGCACCCGGTACCATAGGTGTTTTTGGCCGCACCGGCCTGAAAACAGTTCTGGCCGAACAGCGCGGCCTGCTGGTCGCCGGCGATACCAGCAATGGGGATCTCCGCCCCCAGGAGCTCAGCCTGGGCATAGCCATAGATTTCGCTGGAATCATGGACCGAGGGCAGGAGGCTGGGGGGAATATCCAAATAATCGAGTATCTCCTGATCCCAAGTCAGCTTGTGGATATCAAACAGCATGGTACGGGAAGCGTTGGAATAATCGGTGACGTGCACCCCGCCGGTTAATTTCCACACCAACCAGGTATCAATGGTGCCGAAAAGCAGGCTTCCCTCCCGGGCTTTCTGACGGGAGCCAGGGACATTATCCAAGATCCAGGCCAATTTGGTGGCTGAAAAATAGGCATCGATTACCAGCCCGGTCCGGTCCCGGATCCGGTCTTCCCAACCAGCAGCCTTCATTTCCTCACAGAGGGGCGCCGTCCGGCGGCATTGCCAGACGATGGCGTTGTAGATAGCCTGGCCGGTAGCCTTGTCCCATACCACCGTGGTTTCGCGCTGATTGGTGATCCCGATGGCCTTTATCTCCTGAGGTTCGATGTTGGCCTGCAGCATGGCCTGCCGGGTGAGTCCCAGGGTCAGAGCCCAGATTTCCTGGGGATCATGCTCCACCCAACCCGGTTGGGGATAATACTGGGTAAATTCGCGATTGATCCGGGAGACAGTTCGTCCCTGGTGATCCATAATCAAGACGGTGGTGCCGGTGGTTCCCTGGTCTAACGCCATTACATACGATCCCATCAGACTTCAACCTCCTGCCGTAAGGATTGGATTTAATTCCATTATAGCAGGCCCTGGCCAGGCTTGAACAAAGGCCTGTCCATGTGCCATTATATAGGAGAGATTCCGTGGTAATGCAATGTAAAGTCGAGGACCTATATGGCAGGGGTATTTTTACAATCATTAATAGTGGGTTATTCGGGGGCGGTCATGCCGGGCAGCGTGCTGACGTACACCCTGGACCGGAGCCTCCGGCATGGAGCCCGGGCGGGGCTGGTGGTTTCCCTGGGTCATGCTTTCCTGGAGCTGCTGCTGGTAGTCCTGATCTTTATGGGTCTGGGCCGGTATCTGGGCTCGGATACGGCGCGCATGGTGATCGGGCTGCTGGGCGGAGTGGTGCTGGGATATCTGGGAATTGGCATGATCCGGGATGCCTGGATGAAGCGCATATCCCTGGACATCCAACCGGGTGAGAGCGACGGCCAGAGCAGCATGTTCCTGTCGGGGATGGTGCTCAGCGCCACTAATCCATATTTCCTGGTGTGGTGGTCGGCGGTAGGCATGGCAATCATCCTGAGCGCCTACAGCGCCTATGGTATCGCCGGGATCGTGGTCTTCTACCTGGGCCATATTCTGGCGGACATATCCTGGTACACAGGGGTAGCCGGCATAATTGGCAAAGCCAGGCACCTGGTGACCGATGGCATCTACCGGGGGATCGTAATGGTTCTGGCCCTATTCCTGATCGGTTTCGGGACCAGCTTCATAATCCAGAGCCTGCGATTCATCATCACATGAGGACAGGGGATAATGGGTCAGGGAGTTTTATGCACCCGTTTTCGCAGCAGGCGTTCTATTTTAGCTGATCAAGGGGATGACGCAAGGTTCATCCCTTTTTGGATTCAAGGAATCATTAACCGTCCATCGACATGATCTAAGAGTCCGGATTTTAGGGGCAGAGCGCTGGATTAGCAGGAGGATGGATTACCATGGACAACAGCCGGCAGGTGAAATCAATATTACTGGGCATGGCGGCCTTTGGCATGGGAGCCTTGTACTGGAATTTAACTGCCGGGGCTTCCATATACCTGCGGGTGTTCTTTCTGCTGGTTCTGATGGGGGCCTTCGGGCTGATGCAACGGCCC
>CAZDND010000228.1:0-2664 GCA_964506825.1 uncultured Syntrophothermus sp. | reverse complement strand
GGTCGAGCACCGCGGCGTTCCGGCCGGCGACGTGCCTTTCGCGCACGGCGAAAGGGAGTGAATCGGAATGCGGGCGCGCAAAGTCGCCGCCCTCGTTTTCCAACAGGAGGATGGACATGAAAAAGAGCGGTATCAAAAGAATTACTGTCCTGGTAATGATGGCGTTTATGCTCAGCATAGTTGCCGGATGCGGGGGCGGGGCCAAGGAAGCCACTGGCATCAATGTTGGTATCAACGTTGAACTGTCCGGCGATGTGGCCAGTTACGGAACCAATAGCAAGGACGGCGCTATGCTGGCCATCGAACAGATTAATGCGGCTGGAGGGGTTTTGGGCCAGCAGCTTAATCCTATTGTAATGGACTGCAAGTCATCGGCGGATGAAGCCATGAGCGCCAGCGCAGCCTTGGTGGGCCAGGGCATAGTAGCCCAGATTGGACCTCTTACCAGCGGTAACGTACAGGGCAGTACCCCGGTTATGATGGAGAGCATGATTCCGTTGATTGCCCCGGCAGCCACTGCGGCCAACGTGACCGTGGATGACAAGACCGGTGACACCCTTGCCAACATATTCAGGGTCTGCTTCATTGACCCCTTCCAGGGCACTTTGATGGCTCAATTTGCTTCCACCAATCTGGGAGCCAAGAAAGCGGCTATCTTTAAGGATGCTTCCAGCGACTACGGAAAAGGTTTGGCCGAATACTTTGCCAAGGACTTCACTGCCAGCGGCGGAACCATCGTGGCTGAAGAAGGCTTCGTAAAAGGGGACCGGGATTTCAGAGCAACTCTCACCAAAATCAAAGGCACCAACCCGGATTTTCTCTATGTTCCGGGATACTACGAAGAAGTAGCTCCCTTGATCAAACAGGCTCGTGAGCTGGGAATAACTGTAGCCATCGGCGGACCCGACGGATGGGATTCGCCGGATATGGTATCGGTGGCTACCGCCGCCAACCTAAACAAAACCTATTTCACCAACCATTACTCTTCCCAGGATAAAGACCCCCAAATAGTAGCGTTTGTGGAAGCATACAAAGCCAAGTACGCGGGCAAAGAACCGGATGCTTTTGCAGCACTGGGATATGATGCCGTTCAACTGTTGGTGCAAGCCATGAAGGATGCCAACAGTGCTGAACCGGCGGCCATAACCGCTGCCTTAGCCAGTATTACCGATTTCCAGGGAATAACCGGCAAGATGACCATCGATGCCCAACATAACCCTGTTAAAGCCGGAGTTATCATTGAGTTCAAAGATGGAGTTCAGGTTATGAACACCAGGATTCAGCCCTAGTTAAAGGATGGCAGCTGGAGGGGGAACTCTTCAGCTGCCATAAATTTATGTTAGGATGTGGCCCTCATGATCGAATTTTCCCAGCAGGTTATCAATGGTTTATCCCTGGGCGCCATATATGCCCTCATAGCGTTGGGATACACCATGGTCTATGGGATTATCATGCTGATCAACTTCGCCCATGGAGACATAATGATGGTGGGAGCTTTCGTAGGATTCTACTCCATCACGCTGCTGGGCAGCCATATTGTTTTGGCAATGATATTTGCCATGGTATCCTGCGCACTTCTGGGAGTGGTTATCGAAAAAATTGCTTACCGGCCCCTCAGGAATTCCACTCGTATAGCGGCACTCATTACCGCGATTGGAATGTCGTTGCTGCTGGAGTATGTGGTCATCTTCGTTTTGGGACCCCAACAGAAGGTTTTCCCCCAAACCGCATTTCCGCTCCAGGAGTACCATGCCATGGGGTTGCTCATAACCAACAAGGATATCTTCATTATCGTTTCCGCGGTAGTGCTGATGATCGTCTTGCAGTTCATAATCAAGAAAACCAAAACCGGCAAGGCTATGCGGGCCGTTTCGGTTGACCAGGAAGCTGCCCTTTTGATGGGTATAAGTGTGGACAAAACCATCTCCATTACCTTTGCCATCGGTTCGGCGCTGGCCGCCGCGGCCGGGGTCATGGTAGGTGTTTATTACAATACGGTCAACCCCCTGATGGGGATAATACCTGGGTTAAAAGCATTTGTGGCCGCGGTCCTGGGGGGAATCGGCATCATCCCCGGGGCCATGGTGGGCGGTTTTGTCATGGGTATTCTGGAAACCTTTGTGAGCGGCTATGGCAGCAGTCTTTATCGAGATGCGGTTGCCTTTGGGGTGCTGATTCTTATCCTGCTGGTCAAGCCTACCGGGCTCCTGGGTAAAAATACCGGCGAAAAGGTGTAGGTGAAACAGATGCAGCTGACATTAAACAATCGCATAGTCAGGTTTTGCGGCGAGGTCCTGGTCCTGGCGGTCCTGTTCTCCCTGGTACAATATGCCATCACCACGGGGCTTTTGAATCAGTATTACCAGATCAACCTGACCTCCATGTGCATAAACATCATTCTGGCAGTCAGCTTGAACCTTATCAACGGATTTACCGGGCAGCTTTCCCTGGGACACGCAGGGTTCATGGCCGTTGGTGCTTATGCGGCTACCATCATGACCCAGATGATGGATCAGCCATTTGCCCTTGGACTTCTGGCAGCCTGCTTGACGGCGGCCTTGGCCGGTCTCATCATCGGAGTACCTACCTTAAGGCTTAAAGGAGATTATTTGGCCATAGCCACCCTGGCTTTTGGTGAAATTATCCGGGTCGTGCTGCAAAATA
>CAZDND010000227.1:0-2683 GCA_964506825.1 uncultured Syntrophothermus sp. | reverse complement strand
ATAAACGAAGTAGTTGCCACCGGCCAGCCGCAGATCGGACTGGAGTGGCAGGTCAACGGTCAGAGGGTCATAGTTTCCTGCCTGCCCTTCGAGGATGGCAAAACCGTGGTGGGAACGGTGATAATGGCTTATATCTCCGATAAAGCCAAACCCCCGGTGGCGATGAAGCCCAGCCCGAAGGGCAAAGTACGGGCTGAATCGAGGCAGGAGGCGGCCGGCCAGCGGGGGGCCAGGTATTCCTTTGACTCCATCATTGGCAACAGCCTAGCCATAATCCGGGCCAAGAGAGCCGCATGGGATGTAGCAGCCATGCGCGGACCAGTGTTGATCGTGGGGGAAACCGGAACCGGAAAAGAGTTGTTTGCCCACGCCATCCACCGGGATAGCCCCCGGCGAGACGAGCCCTTCGTGGTCATCAACTGCGCGGCGATTCCCGATAATCTGCTGGAATCGGAGCTGTTTGGATACCAGAGCGGCGCTTTCACCGGCGCTGAAAAGGGCGGGAAACCGGGCAAATTCGAATTGGCCAATCATGGTTCGGTTTTTCTGGATGAGATCGGCGAACTGCCGATGAGTGTCCAGGCCAAGTTTTTGAGAGTCCTGGAACAGCAGGAAATCGATCCCGTGGGTGGAGTGGCGGTCCGAAGGGTGGATGTCCGGGTTATTTCCGCCACCAATGCCAATCTGGATGAATTGTTAAAGGCCGGCAAGTTTCGGAGGGACCTTTACTACCGTTTGAATGCCTTTACGGTTGAGATCCCCCCCTTGCGGGAGCGGACCGAAGATATTCTCGTCCTGAGCCATCATTTCATCACCCAATTCAATGAAGAATCCGGGTTAAGGGTAACCGGGTTGAGCGACGAGGCGTTATCCCTTTTGATGGCTGGTGATTGGCCGGGAAACGTCCGCGAACTGAGAAGCACCATCGAGAAGGCCTGTATTGGAGCCAAAAGCGGTCTGATTCTGCCGGAACACCTGGGTCACTTTAATACCGCTCCGGCTGGCGGCGAGGGGAGTCTGACCCGTTATCCCACCGTCAGGCAAGCCAGAAGCAATGCGGAAAGAGATGCCATCATCAATGCCCTGGAGAAGACCGGCGGCAACAAGAAAAAAGCCTGTTTGCTGCTGGATATGAATAGAACCACTTTCTACAAGCGGCTGAAAGAATATGATTTACTGTAAATCTATCCGGATCAGCGATGGGATATGACCCCACCTGGCCCGGATTGGTAGGCAGCACGGAGGTGAACCACATTGCGGGGAGCCAATCGGCACCATATCAAACGACAGACATTTCCCGATATGTTTGAAGAAGTGGTCTTCAAGTATGCGGATTGCCGGTGCCAGTTGTGGAAGAATGACACCGGGGGAATTGATTTTCTCACCTACGACCAGGTGGGCAAGATGGTTAAGCAGTTGACTGCAGGCCTGATCTCCCTGGGAGTCAAGAGGCATGATCGGGTAGCCATTATGAGCAGCAATTGCCCGGAATGGCTGTGGGCGGATTTTTCCATCCTGAATGCCGGCGGTATAACCGTCACCATGTATCCTTCCCTGTCTCCCCGGGAAATGGCTTCCACGGTCAACCGCTCTGGAGCCAAGATCATCTATGTTGAGGATGACATGGGGTTAGCGAAGGCCATGAATATGTGGCATATCATGCCGGGGCTGGAAATGATCATCGTCATGAGAGGCAGCCTTGAGCCAGAAAATCCTCAGGTCATCAGCTTGCAGGAACTGAAGCGGCAGGGTGCGGAGGCTTTAATCGCCAGTCCCTCCATTTATGAGGAAAGATGGCGGTCGGTGCAATTGCAGGACAAAATGACCATTATTTATACATCCGGAACCACCGGCATCCAAAAGGGAGTAGTTCACACCCATGCCAGTTTCAACGCCAGTGTGGCCCGGGATTTAAGGATCAGCCCCGCCTATTCCGAAAATGACGTTTTTCTAAGCCTGCTGACCTTATCGCATTCCTATGAGAGGCAATGCGGGCAGATGATTGCCCTGAGGGTGGGGGCGGCCATCGCCTATACTCCCTATCGGGTCAGCATCCTGAGTGCTCTTCAATTGTTCCGGCCAACGGTGTTGAACCTGGTCCCTAAATTCATAGAAAGACTTTACCTCGATCTGCGTGAACAAGCCACTCATTTTGGCGGGGGTACTATGTCTTTTGAGGAGGCTGTCGGAGTAGGCTTATTGGCTGTAAAAGCCAAAACTGATGATTTGGGCTTCGTTGATGTGCCTGAGGGAGTAGAGTTTGCCGAGGGGTTGGATCCGGAATTGAAGCAGAGATATCTGGATGCGGACCAGACTGTTTTCTCCCGAGTGAGGGAGTTGATGGGTGGAAGGTACCGGTTCGCATTTTCAGGGGCCGGATCATTTCCCCAGGGACTATGTCAGATATTCATAGCCATGGGTATTAGAGTCATCGAGGCCTACGGCCTGGTTGAGACCTGCAATACCGTTACCCAGAATTTTAATCCCCTGCTGCCGGGGTCCATTGGCCTGTTGGTGCCGGGATTTGAGAGCCGGATCGCCGAGGATGGTGAGCTGCTGGTGAAAGGGGATTATCTGTTTACCGAGTACTGGGACGACCCCCGAGCCACCGGCGAAGCTTTTACCGCCGACGGTTTTTTCAAAACCGGTGATATCGTTACCCAGTTGTCTAACGGTTACCTGA
>CAZDND010000226.1:2269-2685 GCA_964506825.1 uncultured Syntrophothermus sp. | reverse complement strand
TTGGAATCATCGGACTGGGGCGCATTGGTTCCATGGTAGCCGAACGTATGGCTTCCTTTAATATGAAGGTTATCGCCTACGACCCCTACATTCCGGACGAAAGATTTACCCGCTTTGGAGCCGAGAAGAAGAATACTCTGGATGAACTCATGAAAGAAGCGGATTTTATTACCATCCACACGCCCCGCAACCAAGAGACCATGGGCATGGTTGGCCGCAAAGAGCTGGCCTTGACGAAACCCGGTGTGCGACTGGTCAACTGCGCCCGCGGGGGGCTGATCAACGAACAAGCCCTGGTGGAAGCCCTGGAGCAGGGAAAAGTGGCCAGTGCGGGAATGGACGTATTCGCAGAAGAGCCCGCCAACGACAACCCCTTGTTTGAATTCAAAAATGTGGTGGTTACCCCCCATTTGGGA
>CAZDND010000226.1:1157-2259 GCA_964506825.1 uncultured Syntrophothermus sp. | reverse complement strand
AGCAGACACCACGGAGGCCCAGGAACGAGTAGGCATAAACATTGCTGAGCAGGTGATCAAGGCATTGCGGGGAGAAATCGTGCCCAACGTGGTGAACCTGCCTACCATACTCAGGCAGGATATGGAATTTTTCCGGCCCTTCATCGAACTCTGCGAGGCCATGGGAGGATGTTACTACCAGATTGAAAAAGCCCCCATTGACCGGGTCGAAATCACCTATTGCGGTGAACTGGCTGATCATGAACAGGAAATCTTGACCATCGCCCTGCTAAAAGGACTGTTGACGCCGGTGCTTTCCGACCGGGTCAACTATGTAAATGCTATGGTTATGGCGGAAGAGCGGGGCATCCATGTTCACGTCAACAAGGGTAAAAAGGAAAAGGGCTACATCAATCTCATCAAGGTCAAAATCCATAACCACAATTTCCAGCTCGACATCGCCGGAACCCTGACCACTACGGGTACGCCGGTTATTGTGGAGTTCAATGGCTATGAGACCGATATTCTTCCCGTCGGCTACGTGGTGATAGCCGAGAATGAGGACCGCCCCCGGGTGATCGGGCCCTTTACCACCGTATTCGGCGACTCGGGAATCAATATTGCTATGATGAGGGTCGCCCGCCGGGTCAAAGGGGATGTGGCGCTGATGGTGGTCAACGTCGATGCTCCAGTTGATGAGGAGACTCTGGCTAAGCTTAAGGCCGTGGATGGGATAAGAAACGTGAAAGTACTGCGTTTCTAAGGAGGCTTTTATGTTAGATTTCAGGCTGATAAGGGCCAATCCGGAGATGGTGGCTCAAAAGCTGAGGCTCAAAGGAGTGACAGCGGGCTTTGAGATGTTTTTGGGCATGGATGAGCTTCGGCGGAGTTTATTGAATGAAGTGGAAGCCAAGAAGGCTTTTCGTAATCAGAGCTCCCAGGAAATCGGCCGGCTGAAAAAATCAGGCCAGGAGCCGGTCGAGCTGATGAATCGGGTTAAGGATATCGGGCAGGAGATCCGGGCCATCGATGATCAGCTCAAGGAGCTGGAGGAAAAAATCAACCAGGTGCTGCTGACGCTCCCCAACCTTCCCGATGATTCGGTCCCGGTGGGAGCTGATGA
>CAZDND010000226.1:0-1147 GCA_964506825.1 uncultured Syntrophothermus sp. | reverse complement strand
ATCCGCCAACCTGGAGGTCAGGACCTGGGGAACACCGCGGGCCTTCGAGTTTGATCCGCTGCCCCATTGGGATATTGGAACCTCTCTGGATATTCTGGATTTTGAAAGGGCCGCCAAATTGTCGGGGGCCAGGTTTACCGTTTACAAAGGGGCTGGCGCCCGTCTGGAGCGAGCACTAGTCAATTTCATGCTGGATCTCCATGTGGATCGTCACGGTTATCGCGAGATTTTCCCACCCTTCATGGTCAATGCGGAGAGCATGCAGGGCACTGGGCAGCTGCCTAAGTTTGCCGAAGACATGTTCAAGATCGAAGGGCGGGACATGTATTTGGTTCCCACGGCGGAAGTGCCGCTCACCAATATGCATCGGGACGAGATCCTGGGTGAAGCGGAGCTACCTTTGTATTTTGCGGCCTACACCGCCTGTTTTCGCGCGGAAGCCGGTTCTCATGGCCGGGATACCCGGGGGATAATTCGTCAGCATCAGTTTAACAAGGTGGAAATGGTCAAACTGACCAGCCCGGAAACATCTTTCGAGGAGCTGGAAAAGCTGACCCGGGATGCTGAAGAGGTCCTGCAGCTGCTGGGCCTGCCCTACCGGGTAATGGCACTGTCCACCGGAGACCTTGGTTTTTCGGCAGCCAAGACCTACGATCTTGAAGTGTGGCTGCCTTCCTCCGGTCAATACCGGGAGATCTCTTCCTGTTCCAATTGCAGTGATTTTCAGGCCCGTAGGGCAAATATCCGCTATCGCCCCGCCGATGGGGGCAAACTCCAATACTGTCATACCCTGAACGGGTCGGGAGTTGCAGTGGGCCGAACCGTGGCGGCGATTCTGGAGAACTATCAGCAGCCGGATAAAACCGTGCTGATTCCCTCAGTATTGGTTCCCTATATGGGCGGCATGACCATGATCAATATCGCTGGATAAATGGGTTGGCCCAACTTGATCAGGAGGGACGTTCAGTCCGGATAAAAGGCCATATATACTGGCAGGGACCGTCCTGGTCTTCGTTGACAAGCCGAAAATCTCTATGCTATACTTCTAGTTGCACTCAAAGGGAGTCCTGCTGGAGGGGTGTCCGAGCGGTTTAAGGAGGCGGTCTTGAAAACCGTTGAACCTTTGCGGGTTCCGTGGGTTCGAATC
>CAZDND010000225.1:0-2697 GCA_964506825.1 uncultured Syntrophothermus sp. | reverse complement strand
GAAATCAAAGAAAAAAGAAAAGGGCATCGTGCAGGAGATCACTCGTCTGGAAAAGGAGATGCATGCGACTCAGGCCGAGATCGATAAACTGGAGAGCCAGGTGGAGGTTGTCGGTGACCGGATTGACGTCACTCAGGAGTATATCACCAAGACCGAAAAGCACCTGTCGGAAAGGGTCGAGGCCCTGGATGAGAGGCTGGTCACCATTTATGAGGTAGGAGATGTATCATACCTGGAGGTTCTGATGTCAGCATCGGACTTTGGAGACTTCCTTACCCGTTGGGAATTGCTGAACAGAATCGTGGAACAGGACCAGCATCTGATCAAGACTATATCAGCCGAACGGGCCGAATTGCAGCAGAAGAAAAAGCAGTTGGAAGAGGATCGGCGTCGGCTCAATCAGGCGGAGGAGAACAAAAGAGACAAGGAAGCCCAACTAAAGCAAAAGGCCGGACAAAAGGCGGGAGCCCTCAGGGATGTTCAAAAGCAGCGCAAGGCGCTGGAGCAGGGTTTGCGCGAACTGGAAGCCAATTCCAAGCAGATAGAAAAAATCATCCAGAGCATGCAGAAAAACACTGGGGCCTACCAGGGTACGGGAATTTTCACCTGGCCGGCTCCGTCCAGCCGAAGAATAACTTCCCAGTATGGGATGCGATATCATCCGATCCTAAAGGTCAACAAACTGCACACCGGCATCGATATCGGCGCTTCCAGCGGTTCCAGCGTGGTGTCAGCTGATGGCGGAAGGGTGATCTATACCGGTTATATGGGGGGCTATGGGAATACCATCGTTATCGACCATGGAGGCGGCATTTCAACCCTTTATGGCCATCTTTCAAAATTCAATACCTCGGTGGGCACCAAAGTATCCAAGGGAGACTTGATTGGCAAAGTAGGATCAACGGGATGGAGTACGGGTCCGCATCTGCATTTTGAGGTGAGGAAGAATGGGGTGCCGGTAAATCCCAACAGTTATTTATAAAAGACCCAATAGCCACGGAAATGATTTCCGTGGCTGTTTTACGCATGCTCCAGATAACAGCTTATATTCGGAATCACAAATGGTCGGATCCAGGAATATTATTGACTATCAATTTACCTGGAGTTTCAGGTATTATAATGACGGTAATTGAATTTGAAACAAGCAGTGAACGGCGGTGAAGGTTTGAAGCTGGGGAAATGGTTCCAGGGATTGATATATTTTTGGGCTGCTCTGGGGATGGCCATGGCAGGGGGCTTGATTTATCTGGCAGTTAACAATCCATATAATCTGGGCAGTCTGGTTAAGGTCACCTGGCTGACCGAAAATCGTGCCCTGGAGACTCACAGCAAGTCGGATTTGGTTGAAGGAGCTATCCTGGGTATGGTGGAGTCCATGGGGGACCCCTATACAGTCTATATGCCCCGGGAAGAATACCAGGAGCTGGGAGACCGGCTGCAGGGAAGTTTCAATGGGGTAGGGATTGTGGTGGGTGCCACTGAGGACAACAAAATTACAGTCGTAGCTCCCATCAAGGAGTCTCCGGCAGCCAAGGCAGGAATCAAAAGCGGGGACATCATTATTGCCATCAATGGGGTGGACGCCAGGAAAATGACTGTTGACAAGGCAGTAAAACTCATTCGTGGGGAGCCGGGGACCAAGGTGGAGATCAGGATTTTCAGGGCCAGTGAGGACAAGGAAATAGACTTCTCGATGATCCGGGACGCCATCACCCTGGAATCGGTTGATTCCAGGATGCTTGAGGATGGATCAGGTATAGCTTACCTGCAGATTTCCCAATTCACGGCCCAGACATCGGTGGAGTTCAGCAAACACCTGGAAAAAGTGCTCCAGCAGGGAGCCAAGGCGATTATTATTGACTTGCGCGAGGACCCCGGTGGAGATTTCAATGCAGCAGTAGATGTGGCGGATATGATCATGGATGATGGAGACATAGTCAAAATCGTAGATAGAGATAAGCAGGCGACGGTGTTTGCGGCGGCTCCCGGAGGCATCGAGCTGCCTCTGGCAGTATTGATCAATGGGGGCTCGGCCAGTTCATCTGAAATCCTGGCCGGGGCGCTTAAGGATAATGAGTTAGCGGTTCTGGTCGGTGAAAAGTCCTTTGGCAAAGGCCTGGTGCAGACTGTTTATCCCCTGGGGAGCGGGGATGCATTGGTGCTCACCACGGACAAATATTTCACTCCCAATGATATCGACATCAATAAAAAGGGAATTATTCCGGATTTTATAGTCAACATTCCTCCGGGGTCGGAAGGAGATCCACAATTGGACCGGGCGGCCGAGATCCTTAAAACCAAACTCGGAGATTAGGACCGCCTCAAAGACAACCAGTGGAAGACCGGATAGCCTGGAGGCTTATCCGGTCTTTTTTAGCCGCTGACCAGGCAACAGCCAGTGGGACCGTCGCACAGACGGCGCCGAATCCTGCCATGGGATCTGGAGGCACCAAATATCCCGGCAATGACCTATAGGTTATAATAGGGATGGTGACCGGGAATGAGAGTAGGAGATGGGTTCATGAGTTTGTTCAACCTTAAATCACAATATCACCCTACCGGCGACCAGCCGCAGGCTATCGAGCAGCTGGCAGACGGACTAAACCGGGGGCTGAAATATCAGACGCTGTTGGGAGTCACCGGTTCCGGCAAGACTTTTACCATGGCCCATGTCATCAACCGTTTGCAGCGCCCGGC
>CAZDND010000224.1:0-2707 GCA_964506825.1 uncultured Syntrophothermus sp. | reverse complement strand
ACAATGTCATCGCTGCCAGCGACGTGAACTATATCCTCTCCAAATTCAACAGCAATAGCACCCAGGCCGGTTTTGATTCCCAGGTTGATATAGTCAAAGATCAATACGACGTCATTTCGGCGGCGGACGTCAACCTGATATTGGCCAACTTCAACAAGGATTCCACCCAGTATCCGGCCGATATTATTTACTAGAACAGCCCCAGTAAGAGCCGTCATGCTCAAGGCCGTCCATGACTCGGAAAGCAAGGTGGTAGTTAAAGAAAAGGCGCGACAGTGGCGACCAAACTGCGGGAAACGAAGCTTAAGGAAGCTGCCAAATATGAGGGTGGCATCCTTGAAATCCATTGGACGGCCTAAATTGCAGTAGAGATCATCGTGGTTTAACAAGGCTTTATATGATACTAAAAAAGCCGGGGGTGCGATCCCCCCGACTTTTTCAAAACTGCCGTGTTCAATGGTTTTCTTTTGCCTCGAATTCCTTATCTGCTTCCTGCTTAAGGAGTTTCTTCTCAATCTTGCCCAGAGCAGTCATTGGTAGGGATGGCCTAAATACATACTGGTGAGGAATTTTATAGTCTGCCAGGTATTCCTGGATGGCCTCTCCATCTAGGGTTGCACCGGGCTTGGGCACTATATATGCACGCCCAACTTCACCCATGATTTTGTGGGGCACAGGAATCACGGCGGCAAACAAAACCCCCGGGAACTGTCCGATTCGGTCCTCGATCTCTGCTGGATAAACATTGTACCCACCAGTGATGTAAAATTCCTTCGACCTGCCTACCGGATGAAGGTCGCCGTTTTCGTCTAAAATTCCCATGTCACCTGAGTAGAACCAGCCGTCCTTGTCGAAGGCGGCAGCAGTCGCCTCAGGCATCTTGTAATACTCTTTAAATAGCATAGGACCGCGGTAGCATACTTCACCTACGATTCCAGTCGGGACTTCGTTTTGCCTAAGGTCCCTAATGGTCAGTTCGAATTCCGGAGCACATTTGACCTATACCTATCAGGATAGCCCTCTGTCTGAAGCCCCCGGCTCAGAAACTATTGACCTTGCCTTTTAGGTTATAAAGCTTTAGACAGCAAGGGTCTATATGTTAAACTGGAGTGCATAGAAATGCATGGATTCTGACGGTTATGAGTCGAGAATCATTGACCAAATATGGATTAAATCTAACAAACGGAGGAATATGCACTGATGCAAGAGAATTCGGCCATGCGAAAATTGCCCCCTTACCTGTTTGCCAGGATCGAAAAAAAGATCGAGGAGGCCCGGGAAAAGGGAATCGATATTATCAGCCTGGGTATCGGGGATCCTGACCAACCCACCCCGGATCATATAATTGAACGGGCCGTGGTTGCCATGCGCAATCCTGCCAATCACCAATATCCAAGTTCAGTGGGGATGCTGGCTTATCGTCAGGCTGTAGCCGACTGGTATCGGCGCCGGTTCGGCGTTCAATTGGATCCGCGGATTGAGATCGCATCATTGATCGGTTCCAAGGAAGGTATTGGGAATATTTCGGCCTGTTTTCTGGACCCCGGCGATACCAGCCTGGTTCCGGACCCTGGGTACCCGGTCTATAATATCGGCGCGATCCTGAATGGGGCGGAGCCCTACCAAATGCCTTTGCGGGCAGATAATGGATTCTTGCCCCGTTTGGAGGACATCCCGGCGGAGGTGGCTCGCCGCGCCAAGCTGATGTTCATCAACTATCCGAATAATCCAACCGGTGCACTGGCTAACGATGATTTCTACCTGGGAGTAATCCGTTTTGCACGGGAATATGATATTCTCGTATGCCATGACGCGGCCTATTCCGAGGTCATTTTTGACAACAGCATAGTCAAGAGTTTTCTGGAGTTCCCCGGGGCCCGAGAGGTGGGCATTGAATTCCATTCGGTTTCCAAGACCTACAATATGACCGGGTGGCGTATTGGGTGGGTGGCTGGCAACAGCTACGCGGTAGAGGTTCTGGGACGATATAAGTCCAACATTGATTCCGGGGCCTTCCAGGTAGTACAGTATGCGGCCATGGAAGCTCTCTCCGGACCGCAGGATTGTGTGGCCAGGATGTGCAGCATCTACCAGGAAAGAAGAAATATAGTGGCTGAGGGACTGCGCCGTATGGGATGGGATGTGACCCCCCCCGGCGGAAGTATCTATTTCTGGGTACCGGTTCCCAGAGGATATACCTCGGAGTCATTTTGCGAAGCGGTTTTGGAGAAAGCCGGGGTAATCGTCACCCCGGGGAACGGCTATGGAGAATTCGGAGAAGGTTATTTCCGCATCGCGCTTACTGTTGACCGGGACCGGATGGCCCAGGCTTTGCAAAGGATGTATGATGCCTTCGGAGTGTTTGAATTTTAGGGTCATCAGCAATCGTTGGCTGACCATTGAAGGGGGAACTTGGGAACTATGAACAGTATGACGGGTTTTGGCCGGGGGGAAGCAGCGAACGCTGATTTCCATATCAACTGTGAGATCAAAGGAGTCAACCACCGCTACCTGGATTTCAACCTGCGCATGTCCCGGAGATACAACAGCTTGGAGGACAAGATCCGCGATAAAATAAAGCAAAGCGTTTCCCGGGGCCGGGTAGAAGTATCCATTAATGTAGAAAAAAATGAAACTGCGGGCAGAAACATAAAAGTTGACAATAAATTGGCAATGATTTATCATGATTCTTTGATAGAATTGGCCG
>CAZDND010000223.1:2065-2710 GCA_964506825.1 uncultured Syntrophothermus sp. | reverse complement strand
GTCGATAGGGGCCATACACCAAGAGGGTTGGAGAAAATGCTCAGGAACGCCCGCCAAAAAGCCCCCGGCCGGATTATCACTGTGTTTGGGGCTGATGGGGGGCTGGACAAAGCAGAACGTGAGTTGATGGGAAAAATCGCAGCCCGTTACAGTAATTTCACCATAGTGACCTCGGATAGCCATCGTAATGGCTATCGACTGGATATCATCCAGGATATTGTTGCCGGCGTAAAAGAAAATGACCAGGCTCATTACGCCATAGTCCCTGACCGGAGGGAAGCCATACGTCATGGGGTATATCTGGCTAACCGTGACGACATGGTCCTGATTGCCGGCCAGGATCAAGAACCAAGTATTGGCGTCAAGGATCGGGATTTTTGTGATGATCGCCAGGCCGCCCAAGAATATATTCAGGAGAAGGAGCGCCATGAATAGTTCGCTGCGAGCGATAGCCGCTGCTCTGGGTACGAAAATCAACCCCTATGACAGTGAGGCAACCGTAACCAAAGTAGAGGTGGATTCCAGGAGAGTGACCCCTGGAACCCTCTTTTTTGCATTGTCGGGGGGGCGAACTGATGGACACGATTACGTCGAGGATGCTTTCAGATCGGGTGCAGTTGGGGCTGTAGTATCCAGGCCTGTTGA
>CAZDND010000223.1:0-2055 GCA_964506825.1 uncultured Syntrophothermus sp. | reverse complement strand
GGCTCTTCAGCAGTTGGCGTCCTGGCACCGGTTGAAATTTGACATCCCGGTAGTGGCGGTGACTGGAAGTGTGGGCAAGACTACCACCAAGGATCTTCTGGCCGCCCTGCTTGAAGGGGATTATTCAACCCTTAAGACCCAGGGCAATTACAATAACGAGATAGGGTTGCCGCTGACCCTGCTGAACCTTAACAGTTCCCATCGGGCAGCGGTAGTGGAGATGGGGATGAGCGCTCCCGGAGAAATCGCTTTCCTGGCGGAATTGGCCCAGCCCACCAGCGCCATAATCCTTAACGTTGCGCCGGTGCATTTGGAAAACATGGGCACGCTGGCTAATATTGCCCGGGCCAAGCTGGAGGTCATCGATTGGTGCCGGGATTTCGCAGTGGTTAACGGCGACTCTCCTGAGTTGAGGATTGGTTTGACGTCGCCGCGCATACCTGTTTTTTGGTTTGGCCACGGCCCTGATTGTGACTGGAAGATCATCGATATCCGTTATTGTCAGAAGCGAACCATAGTGGACATTGATATGGAAGGTGTCCGGCATCAGCTGAGTATGCCTTTTCCGGCAGTCCACCTAGCGGACAATCTGGTGGCAGCAGTGGGCACCGCCCTGTTGCTGGGCGTCAAAGCAGAGGACATGGAGGGCAGATTGGCGCAGTTCAGGCCTTCTGCAGGACGCACCGAAATCAAGAACGGCTTGCGGGGCTCAAGTATCATCGATGACAGCTACAATGCCAACCCGGTATCGATGAAGGCAGGACTGCAGGTAATGGCTGATCTCGGGAGTTCGTCGCGAAAGATAGCCGTGCTGGGAGAGATGTACGAGCTGGGTGACTATGAGGAGACCGGCTATCTTGAAGTAGGGAAAAAGGTGGCGGAGATGGAAATTGAGCACCTGGTTACCGTCGGAGATCGGGCTGGTTTAATATACACCGGGGCCAAAAACGCAGGTTATTCGGGAGGCTACCAGCATTATTCGCAAACCATTGAAGCTGCGCTTAATCTGCGGGACCTGTTGGGGCCAGGCGACATAGTGCTGATCAAAGCCTCCCGGGGCATGCACTTTGAAAAGATCGTTGAAGCCCTGAGCGCCGAGGAAGAGAGTCGAGGCGAATTGCTATGAGCAAATACACTTTGGATGCTTTGCTGGCATTGGGAATGGCCTTCGCGGTCTCCGTGGCTTTGGGACCGCTGGTGATTCCCTTTCTGGCCAAACTAAAGGCTGGACAGGTGATCAGGAGTGATGGACCTGCCTCTCATCTGGGGAAATCCGGTACGCCTACCATGGGTGGGATTTTGATTATAATCGCCATAATCGCTGCATCCCTGATCATGGCGGGGCGCAACCGGGAAGTGGTGCTATGTTTGGCGGCCACCGTCGCTTTTGGATTTATGGGATTCGTGGACGATTACATCAAAGTAGTCCTGAGGAGGTCGCTTGGCCTGCGAGCCCGCGAAAAACTGGTGATGCAGGTGTTCTTCGGGACTCTAATCTGTATTTATCTGGTTTTTGGTTTGTCCCGCGGAACCGATATCCTGGTCCCTTTCACCGGTGATACCATTGCCCTGGGATGGTGGTATTTTCCATTCCTGATTCTGGTATTTATGTCATCGACCAATGCGGTGAATCTTACCGATGGGCTTGATGGCCTGGCGGCGGGCTCGACATTTATCGTGGCGCTGGGATTGGCGGCAGTGTCACTGATAACTGCCCATCCTTCGCTGGCCGTATTCAGCGCGGGTGTGGCCGGTGCCTGCTTGGGGTTCCTCCTCTTTAACCGTCACCCGGCCCGAATTTTCATGGGGGACACAGGATCCATGGCTCTGGGCGGAGCGGTTGCTGCGGTTGCTGCCATTACCAAGTCCGAGCTGGCTTTGATAATCATTGGCGGTCTTTATGCGATTGAAGCCCTGAGTGTGATTGTTCAGGTGGTATCTTTCCAGACTACTGGGAAACGGATATTCAAAATGGCACCCTTGCACCATCACTTTGAGCTTAGCGGCTGGAAAGAGGAAAAAGAATTCTCCCTGAAAGAGATTAGTTCTCAGGGC
>CAZDND010000222.1:0-2727 GCA_964506825.1 uncultured Syntrophothermus sp. | reverse complement strand
GACGGCTAAACCGTGGCTGAAACCGCTCCCGCATTTACAATTGAAAAATCCGCCCACAACCATTCAGGGCAGTTGTAGCTCATTAGGGCTACCCGGTCGCCAGCCATTATTCCTAGACTCATGAGCCCTGCAGCCATTTCCTTAACGATGCGACCGACTTGGGCATAGGTAAGAGAACCAACGCTGCCATCAGGTTTTTTCCACAACTGGAAATCATGTCTGCCAAATTTGGTGACCCGGTCGTTAAAAAGTTCGGCAAACGTCTCCTGCTTGATTTTCCATTCCAAGGCATCCTTCATCCACTATACCTCCTATGTTTGAAATATTATAATAATTCGTATTATATCATACTTTAATCCTGTAAATTAGGCGCTGGACATCTTTTTTGGGTACTGTGAAGAACACGACATCGGCTTGGTTGACTGGTAATATAGAGATAAGATCGATAGGTGTCAATACTAAAGTATTCAATGAAGATGAATGTTGATAGAGAGAATCCGGGCTTGAATTAACCATGTATTGTCATGGGAACAACAGGTACGAAAAATTTCCAGAGGGGATGAAGGAGACACCATGAGTTGGTTCTCGAAAATCCCACCCAGAGAAAGAAACGCAACAGACTTTTGACCGGATATAATAGGGAGATTAGTCATGAATGATATTAAAGCAATGAAGGGGCTAACCGCAGATGAGGTCGCAAGAAAGCGGGAGCAATTCGGCGAGAATCGTCTTCCAGAAAAGAAGGGCGTTTCTGTAGGAGAGATTCTGCTGAATCAAATAAAGAGTCCACTTATATACATTATAATGTTGGCTGCTGCCATCTCCTTGGCGGTAGGTGAAATGGGCGATTTTATTATTATCGGGGTTGTAATAATCGTCAATGTCATCCTGGGATTCTTCCAGGAATACCAGGCACAGCGTACTTATGTGGCTTTGAAAGGGCTTCTTCACAGGACTACTACTGTTCTGCGGAATGGGACGCGGGAAGAAGTTGAGGTTTGGCAACTGGTTCCAGGAGATATCGTAATTTTGAATGCCGGTGAAAAAGTACCTGGAGATGGAACTCTGCTTGAAACGACCAAATTATCCTTGGATGAATCCATACTCACCGGTGAAAGCGAACCGGTAATCAAACTGGAAATCCCGGAAGAGAGCCGTGAAGATTATTTCGGCAGCAGCAAGATGCCGGACGACAGCAGACATGCTGCATATATGGGTACAACGGTTACCACCGGAAGAGGGATACTGCAGATAGATAGAATCGGCATGGAGACTGAACTCGGGCAGATTGCCGCCACTCTGGGAGAGTCCTTTGAAGCTGAGACTCCTTTCCAAATCCGGCTGAAAGCCTTTAGTAAACTGTTGACCTGGTTGGTTGTGGGGGCCACGGTTCTGATTCTGCTGGTTGGCATCCTGATCGGCTACGAATTTATGGATATGCTGCGAACAGCGATAGTATTAGCGATTGCGGCAGTGCCCGAAGGCCTGCTGATTGCGGTTACGGTAATCCTGGTATTGGGCATGAGAAGGATTTTGAATCGCCAGGGGTTGGTTAAAAAACTCCTGGCCGTAGAGACCCTGGGATCAGTGACCGTTATTTGTACCGACAAAACCGGAACTATAACTGAGGGAAGGATGAGAGTCAGCCGTGCCGAAATCATTGACCATGATGGCTGTTTTCAGACGATGGTACATTGCAATAACCTGGAAGGTCCAGTCGATATAGCCCTATGGCAATACGCCCAGCAGCAGTTGCAGACTGATCCGCAAGTACTGCTTGAACAGTCGGAGCGGATTGCCGAAGAGTTGTTTACCAGTGATACAAAATATATGATAACTCAGGTTACCGGTGGAACGTTGGGCACATCGAACAGTTTCTTTCTTAAAGGTGCTCCTGAAATTGTCATGGGCATGTGCGACGTTGCTGAATCTGAAAGTGAACGCATATTATACCAGATAGATGACTGGGCGGGGCAAGGAATTCGACTCCTGGGTCTTGCTTATCGGCATGGAGGCATTATCGATGATCGCAGAGGTTTTCTTTGGGCTGGTTTGATCGGAATGGAAGATCCCATACGGGCGGATGTTATCCAATCGGTTAAATCGGCGCAGCAGGCTGGTATCCAAGTCAAGATGATCACCGGAGACTACCAGAGAACGGCCGAGCAGATAGCCCGCAGTATTGGTATCCTTGATGGAGGGCAGCAGATACTTCTGGGGGATGACCTTGCATCCATGACTGACGATACCCTACTGGAACAATTGGATCGGACCGCCGTTTTTGCTCGGATTCGTCCCAACGAGAAGTATCGCATTATTGAGGCGCTGAGGAAAAATGGTGAGATCACAGCAATGATCGGCGATGGCGTTAACGATGCGCCGGCTCTTAAAAGGTCTGATATTGGGGTGGTTGTTGGAACCGCCACCGATGTTGCCAAGGAAAATGCTGATCTTATTCTGTTGGACAATCGTTTTAGCACTATTGTAGCCGCCATTGAAGAAGGCCGCATTATATTTGCCAATGTCCGTAAAGTCGTGGCCTATATGCTGTCAAACTCCTTTGCTGAGGTACTGACCATATTCATTGCCATGGTACTGGGGTGGCCCACACCTCTCCTGGTGGCCCAAATTTTATGGATACATCTGGTATGTGATGGCCCAGCGGACATCGTGCTTGGCTTCGAACCTAAAGAAGAGGGTATAATGAATGAAAACCCCCGGCCTTTA
>CAZDND010000221.1:0-2749 GCA_964506825.1 uncultured Syntrophothermus sp. | reverse complement strand
TTCGGCAGAGGTTCCGTGGGGTTCTGATCGAATCAGGGCTGACCTATGATGTCATAGACGCCGCAATGGCATATGGAGGCCCGGATCTGGAGATGATTCGGGAGAAAGCATTAGCCTTGGCGGCTATTAAAGAACAACCATTTTTTGAAGACCTTATGGTTGTGTTTAATCGAACCTTTAACCTGTCTGCAAAGGCCGGTCCGGCCACGATAGACCCAAGAATCTTCGCTGAAGAGGCGGAACAGGACCTTTATCAGGGCATAATGGATCTTGAACCTGAGCTTGGACGAATGCGGGACGCGCGGGATTATATCTCCTATTGCCTGGTGATGGCTGCGCAGCGTCCGATTCTGGATGATTTTTTTGAAAAAATTATGGTTATGGTGGATGATCCGTTAATTAGAGACAACAGACTTGCTTTGTTGAAAATGGTAGCCTTGAAATTTGCGGTATTGGGGGACCTGTCGAAAATCGTACCATGAAATCCTTTGACAGCTAAGGGATGATTTATTAATCTATATAGTATATATAATATAGAGCTTTAGAGGACAAAAAGTATAGCATATTGAGGTGGGCGATGTTCGACCTAAGTCAGCGACAAGAACGTATAATCGAGATTGTCAGGGAGAGAGGACCTATCACCGGGGAAAAAATTGCGGAAAACCTTGAGGTTACCAGGGCAGCCTTGAGACCCGACCTGGCTATTCTGACCATGTCAGGGTATCTGGAAGCCAAGCCGAGGGTCGGCTACACCTATAAGAGCGAGGGATTCCACAATGCGATTAGGCGCATATTGAACCAGTACAGGGTTAACGACTTCAAGTCTCAGCCGGTAGTGATTTCTGAGGATTCAAGTATTTATGATGCTATTGTCACTTTGTTTACCCAGGATGCCGGGACTTTGTATGTAGTGGATAAGGAGAAATACCTGGCCGGAGTTGTTTCCCGCAAGGATCTTCTGAAAACAGCATTGGGACAGACAGACCTCTTTAAGATGCCAGTGAGGGTTATCATGACCCGAATGCCCAATGTTGTCACCTGCACTCTGGAAGAGACGGTAGTTGAAGCAGCCAAGAAGATTGTAGCCCACGAGATAGACAGTCTTCCGGTTGTTAAGGTATTTGTAGGTGACCTGGGTGAGGCAAAGCTGGAGGTCGTGGGCCGCATTACGAAGACCAATATTGCCCGCCTGTTTCTGGATCTAGCCAATAAGAAGAGCAAGGAGGGCTAGCGCTGATGACTGAGCACCCCAGCGTATACGCGGTATCGGATTCCATCGGCGAAACTGCAGAGAGTGTAGTGAAAGCAGCCATTAGTCAATATGATGCAGAAAAGATTGAGATACGAAGAGTACCAAATGTTAACGATACCAAAACCATTGACAGAGTGGTGGAGCAGGCTCGTACCAACAATTCAGTCATTGTGTATACCCTGGTTATGCCTGAGCTGAGGGATTATCTCAAAGGAAAGGCTCTTGACGAGGGAGTTCTCAGCATAGACATATTATCACCAGTGATGGCAGCGATTGGTGAGGCCACGGGATTGACGCCTCATCTTGAACCAGGAATTCAGCATAAGGTTGACAAAGGGTATTTCAATCGGGTTGAAGCCATCGAATTTGCGGTACGCTATGATGACGGCAAGAATCCTCGGGGATTGTTGCTGGCAGATATCGTGCTGATAGGAGTTTCCCGAACCTCAAAAACTCCTCTTTCTATGTATCTGGCCCACAAGGGGATCAAGGTAGCCAATGTACCTTTGGTTCCGGAAGTTAATCCCCCCGAGGAATTGTATCAGGTGGAGAGACACCGATTGATGGGACTGGTGGTTGATCCTTCGCAGCTTTTGAGTATACGCAAGGAGCGCTTAAAAACCCTCGGGCTGATGGCCGATGCCAATTATGCCAACGAAAACAGAATCGTTGAGGAGATGGGATCAGCTCAAAAACTTATGAGGAGCTTGGGGTGCCCAATTATTGACGTTACCAATAAAGCGGTCGAGGAAACGGCCAGTAAAATATTAGAAATTTACTACAGGGGGTTAAGCAATGTCTAAGAAATTTGTTTACCTATTTCAAGAAGGCAGCGGAAAGCAAAAAGCTTTGCTGGGGGGCAAAGGGGCAAATCTTGCTGAAATGACCCGAATTGGCCTGCCGGTTCCTCAAGGGTTCACCATTACAACGGAAGCCTGCAACGAATATTACCGCGAGGGGGGCCAACTGCCAAAAGGATTGATGGATGATGTACTGCAGGCGCTGAAGACCATTGAAGAACAGACTGGGAAGAAATTTGGGGACCCGGATAACCCCTTGCTGGTATCAGTCAGGTCGGGGGCTGCCATATCTATGCCCGGTATGATGGACACGATTTTGAACTTGGGGCTGAATGACCAGACCGTATCCGCCATGGCTAGACTGACCGAAGATGAGAGGTTTGCCCTGGATTGTTACCGGAGGTTCATTCAGATGTTCAGCAATGTTGTGCTGAATGTGGAACATAATGCATTCGACTCGGTGATGGGACAATACAAGGACCGTCTGCGGGTAAAATTTGATTATGAAATTCCTGCTGATAGTATGAAAGAGATAGTTGGCGAATATAAGGAGCTGGTATTGAGAGCCACGCGGCATGATTTTCCCCAGGATGTAGTCAAACAATTGGAGATGGCGATTGAAGCTGTCTTTTCAAGCTGGAACACCCCCCGCGCAATTGTATACAGAAAGGCCAACAAAATTGCAGATGATTTGGGC
>CAZDND010000220.1:0-2783 GCA_964506825.1 uncultured Syntrophothermus sp. | reverse complement strand
AGGTTATACTTTCTTCGCCGCATACCACGGCTACTCTGTCTGGATAATACAATCCATGATGATTAAAACAGTCTTGAAGAGTAGTACATGGAACTTCAAATTTATTCATACAAGGACATCCTCCTTTGATCATACGAGCCGGATACAATCCAACGGGAAGGTGCTGAATCTGGCCATTTTATTCCGAATCGGCATCACCTCTTCTTCAAAAGATAGGCATGAGACACCCCCAAAAAGGGGCTTGGATAAAGCTGCTTGTTCATTTACCGTCCATGTTCAGTTCTCGCAATAATACTGTCCTGCAGTGGCTTGACCAGTTTTACAAAATAAGCAACATAACCCGCGACCCGAACCATCAAATCCTGGTATTCTTGAGGTCTTTCCTGGGCTGCCCTTAAGGTGTCAGAAGAAACCACATTGAATTGGATGTGATGGACCTTTAAATCGATGAAGGTCCTGATCAGAGCCGCAAAGCGGGTAATCCCTTCCCGGTTTCCGAAAAAATCCGCACTAAGCCTCATGTTAAGGGTATGCCCAAAAGAAAATGACGGATTATCGATCTTGCTGACTGATTTTAAAACTGCCGTCGGCCCGTTGATATCGCTGCCCCGGGTTGGAGAAATCCCGTCGGAGAGGGGTTCCCAGGCCAGACGTCCCGAAGGGAGAGCGGCAATCATTTTTCCGTAGGCATAATATCCTACCAGAGGATTTTGGTAAGGCAGGAGGTAGCCGCCCCGGGTATTTTTGTGTTTCTTTGTCTCCCTGCTGTATGCTTCGGTGGCCCATACGACCAGACTGTCCACATATTCATCCTCGTTTCCGAACTTCGGGACCTGAAGGACCTGCTGGCGAAGATCCTCGTATCCCTCAAAATTGTTTTCCAGGGCCGACAGCAACTGATCAATGGTTATCTTCTTTTCGTCAAATACCAGCTTCTTTATGACAGCAAGAGAATCGCCCACATCCACTCCTCCCGCTGTGGGTATGCAAGGACCGAAGTTAAAACGCGCTCCGCCCGATTCCCGGGGAATCCCCTTTTCAATACAATCTTCTATGAGAGCAGATTGGTAGACGGTGGGATAGGTTTCTGCCAGGGCCAGTTCAAAGCAATTTGAGACGACAGCACAGTGGCGGGCAATATACTCCAGTTGTTTTACGAAGGCCTCCTGCAGGTCCTCAAAGCTCCTGAATTCCCGGGAATCACCAGTCTGGATACTCATTTGTTTTTTGTGCAGGGGGCTCCACCCGTTCCAGAGCGCCATCTCCAGGACTGCGGGCAGCGGCAGCACGGCTCCCAGTTGATATTCTGACTCATAATTGGCGACATGGGGTTCGTTGCAGCCAATGGCCCCACTGGCCCGGGCCAATTCAATAGGTACTATTGGTCCGCCCAGGGTTCCCCGGGCCAGAAAGTTTTCAACAAATACGTCTTGGTTTAGAAATTCTGGATGTCCGGTTCCCAGGGAACACAATTGGGAAGCTTTTATCAATAAATCATCCGGCGTTTTACTGTGCACCAAAACCCCCAGATTGGGCTCGATCAACCGGGTATGCATGATCCCTTCCAGGAACATAAAAGACAGTTCATTGGTAGCATCGCTCCCGTCCGGCTTAAGACCACCCACATCCAGATGATAGCCGGCACCCGAATGGGAGTGGTAAGGGGCGGCATCCTGAGAAAACCTCATCATCCAGCAGTCCAGTAATTCCTGAGCTTGCTCCTTGGTCATTCTGCCGGCTTTGATGTCACTTTCGTAATAGGGGAAAAGATACTGATCAGCTCTTCCGGGAGAAACCGCCAATACCAATGGAGTCTCCCAGAAATTCATGATCTGGGTGAACCAGACTGATTGCAGAGCCTCGTGGAAGGTGCGAGCCGGATGGGCCGGAACCCAGGCACAGACTTCAGCAATTTCTTGCAGTTCGGCTTTTCTCGTGGGATCAGCTTCCATTTCAGCCAGTTCCAGGGCCTTGGCGGCAAACCTTTCACCAATCTTGGCCGCCGCCCCCAAGGCAATGATGACTCCTTCCAGGAAAGGTATTTTTCGCATTTCGTCGGGATCGGACATATCTATCCGAGCCAAGCGATTTTCAGCATCTTGTTTGATCCCCAAGAATCCCTTTTTTAAAACCTTTTCATATCCAAAACTGCTATGGCCAACGTGTTGGTTTCTCATCACCTCGTCGATTATGCCCCGGCCCAGCAACTCAAGTCCTTTCGGAGCCCTTACAAACGGGCTGCCGTGAGGCTCGGAAAGGCTTACCTTCCACGCATTATCCTCGTTGGGATCCGCATCTCCATAGAGCAGGTAACGTGTTTCTGGAGGCATCATCTTGTAAGCTTTTGTCCCCCAATGTTTTCTCCATCCCCCGTCGCCTTTCCAATAAGGAATGATCTCCTCCTTCAGAACCCGACGGTCTTCCTCGTCGATCTTTTCAATGTTGTCCAGCTGCAGCTCAAAAATAGCTCCGCGCTGCTCAGGACAAGCTGCGGTAGCTTCCGGCTTACCGGCTATCCAACCCACAAACGGTTCGTCAGGATATATGTTGACCGGCATTTCTTCCACCACTGCGGCAAATGCCTTGGCCCGGCGTAAGACCATCGGCTCACCCTCGGTTGCCTTCATTACTCTGACAATTGCCCGGTCGGCATAAATGGTGTAGGTGGGCTGGGAATGCTTGAAATTTTCCAAGTAGGCACTGCGAAGACGTTCCACCCTGGGAGTAATTTTCGTGGTTATAAGTTCCTCATAGTTTTTTGGCATTTGCCTTCCTCCTTTGTT
>CAZDND010000219.1:0-2783 GCA_964506825.1 uncultured Syntrophothermus sp. | reverse complement strand
TGGTTCACCCAGCTCATTTTTTGGCATGTAATATTTTAAGTAGGGGCGATTTCCGGGGACCTGAATCTTTTCGAATGTCTGCTGAATATTGACCTTGGACCATATCCTGTCGGCAAAACTATCAACTATCAGCATATCCTGATCGTCCGGACGATTTTTGCCAAGAGTTTTGGAAAACGAGTGTTCACCCACAAAGGCCCCTGCGGCCACCACCCTGAAGCCGGCTGATTCCAGAATGTCATTTAATTCGATCAATGCATCATCGAAAGCCCGATTTCCGAAAACCACTACTGGAACGGCCAAGGCTCCGTTGCCGGTGATGGTATTCAAATATTTCAACAACACATTGGGAACTCTCCCTGCATACACAGGAACTCCTATGATGACCAGATCTTCGGACGTATAAGATACTGGGTGCCGGCGGGCTGCAGGGAGCGTGAAGTCAACGCTTTGCCCGGGACCCTGCGTACCGCTGCGCCTGCATACCCCTTCTGCTATTCCGGTGACGATTTTCTTGGTTGTATCAGTTGCACTGAAGAATAGTATATTAATTTTAGGCTGCAAAAAATCACCCTTCTCTCTTTGTAACTCGAACCTATTAACCCGCTCCATCCCCTCATCCAGTTTAGCCATGCCAAGGCCTTGGTAATCGTTGGCATCTGGATTTCCCCTGGTGATTTTATGGTTCTTCATGGTTCCTTTGTATGATGATATCAGCGAAGCGACCTGCCAAGGCCATGATCTCCTCGCCCTGTACCAAAGTCTGGATCCATGCAGCGGGAATCCCACTCAATCCATAGGCTATACCTGCCATTCCACCTGCCACCGCCCCTACCGTGTCTGTGTCCTCGCCCAGATTTACCGCGGTCAGGAGAGTTGATTCGAAATCGCTGTTGTGGATCAGGCACCATATGGCTGCTTCCAGGGTGTCTATCACATAGCCAGTCGATCGAATTTCATCACCCGTTAAATGGTCAAGATTATCGTTGAATATTCGGTTAAAATGATCTCTTTCCTCTGCTGCCACTCCCGCCATGATCTCAGCCTCCGGCAGGGAACACATCCTATGATAGGCTTCCATGCCCCCACCAGCAGTGAGCAGCTGCCTGACCATCAGAGCATAGATATAACAGGTGGAACAAGCCCGGGGATGCCCATGGGTAATCCGGGAAATATCCCAGATGCCCTGGACCAAGGACTCCCTATCATCCAGTGCCAGGTATAAAACCGCCGGCATGATCCTCATTAAAGAGCCATTGCCATTGTCCCTGATGCCTGAAGGGCCCGCTTCCAGAGCCCTTATCCCGCATTTAAGACGCTCCATGGAGGCTGCGGTGGTTCCTCCAATATCATAAGCAAATCCCTCTGGGGTCCAATAACCTTCCTGATACCAGCGCAAGAACCTGGCTGCGGAATCCTCCGGGTCGATTCCAGCCTCACATATACTCTCTGCCAAACATAAGGTCAGCGATCCATCGTCGCTGATGCTTCCCGGGGGCATATTATAAGCTCCCCACCCCTCCATACCAGTCACGGGACGCTTCCTGCGTGCCTCACGTGAAGCAAACTGCACTGGTAAACCTAAGGCATCTCCAACAATGACCCCCAGGATTCCTCCCATAATCTGATTTCTGTCCACAACCAATCCCCTACCCTCTTGAATAATTGATATCATTATAAATCGTTTACCATGCACCGCTTTCACTTTGCGTCGCCATGGTCTATTCTATGGTTACAAAGGAGGTGTTGCCCGTGCTTTATCCGATGAAATTTGCGCCCATTTACAAGCAGACTGTTTGGGGGGGCCGCAATATTTCATGGTTTTTTGGGCGCGATATCCCCCTGGATCGAGTAGCGGAGAGCTGGGAACTTGCCTGCCGTGAGGACGGAGACAGTATGGTCATCAATGGCCGTCTGGCTGGAACCAGGCTGAGCCAACTCATCCGGGAATTCCCGGAAAAACTGCTGGGACCAAGCTTTGTCAGGAAAAACGGAGTCTTATTCCCTTTGCTTATAAAATATATCGATGCCCATGACAATCTATCTGTACAAGTCCATCCTGGCGATGATTATGCTAAATTTCTGGGCGAACCCAACGGCAAAAATGAACTCTGGTATGTTCTCAACGCAGAAGAACATGCCCAAATAATCTACGGTGTCAAAGAAAACATTACCCGGGAGGCATTCACCCAAGCCCTGGCCGAAAACCGAATTGAACCAACGCTTAATCGAATCAACGTCCAGGCCGGCGATTTTTATTTCGTACCAGCCGGGAAACTGCACGCCATCCTGAAAGGAATCCTTATAGTCGAAATCCAGCAAAACAGCAACCTAACCTACCGGGTATATGACTGGGACCGAAAAAATGAGTCTGGTATGGGGCGACAGCTGCACGTTTCACAGGCTTTGGATGTGATGGATTTCCAGTCCGGCAACCTTCAGCCAGGTTTGCGGCCGGTCTACGCCGATCATCGTTTCGAAATAGATTCCGTCCTGAGAAGCACTGCTTTCAATGTCGACCGGGTAAAGATCCAAGAGGCTTTTAAAGGGGATACCCACGGCAGCTTTGGGGTGCTGATATGTCTCCAAGGCAGTGGTGCGGTGCTCAGCCATGGAGAATCATGCCCCATTGCCCCCGGGGATACCTTTCTTATGCCTGCCTGTATCGGCAACTACCAGGTTATTGGACAAATGACCCTGCTGTCCGCCTGGATAACGGCAGATACCTGACGAGCAGTCCGGATCTCCCTTACCTATTTATGCTGACTCTTATCTGGACGCTT
>CAZDND010000218.1:255-2801 GCA_964506825.1 uncultured Syntrophothermus sp. | reverse complement strand
CCGGGCTTCATCGGGCCAGTCCCTCCACCTCTCTCGATAAGAGCAGCTATGTTCAATTAATGTGACCTGACTCCCGAAAGTAAACCAAATCCTCGATCCCGACCTTGGAGTCACGTCACCGACTTAGGGTCAGGCCCCTGGCAGGCATCATACCACTAAAGGGTTTTCTTTTCTTCATCATCCAACTTAACTGCATCCTGAACCTGCTGTTTAACGTCATTCGAGGCTTTCTTGAACTCGTTGATCCCATTACCCAAAGACTTTGCCACCTCCGGCAACTTTCCCGGGCCAAATATTATCAGGGCAATGGTCAAAATCAACACCAATTCCCACGGCCCCACACTGCCTAACAAACCAAACATGCTATATCCCTCCCCGCTTGATCTCCCTAGTATCTATCCTGAATCTCAACACCCATGTGCTTGTAACCCTTAAATACAGATTGTCATCCATCACCAGCCTGCACATAATTCTACCCTTTTCCTAATAGGCAAGCAATGCAAAATTTTTTCCAGCGATATGATTTCCTGATCCTTGCGACCCTGCCATCATTAGAACGCCTTATAATCCTCTAAAGCAAAATCTCTCCAATTCGCCTTGCCGTCTCCAACAGTTTCAGACGAAGATTCTGGTTGTAACCCAGGTCTGACCGACTAGGCTCACCACCGTCAGCGGACTACTCCGCTTCTGGTCATAAGTGCAACATAAAAAAGGATAAGACCCAGTCATCGTCAAATAATTAATCTATGGCTTCAGATGGCATTGGAAGCCACCCCAAAGTTTCCATAACGAAAGGTTGGGATATGGTGACAGTACAGGAAGAGTACCTTAAAAGATTGGTTACAGCCGACGAAGCTGCGAAGTCGGTCAAATCCGGAGACCGAATCGACTGGAGCAGTTTCAACGGTCAGCCGGTATTGCTGGATCAAGCTCTGGCGGCGCGCAAGGATGAACTTACCGATGTTCACATCCGAGCATCTTCAAGCTTAAGGCCGGTGGCCTGTGTCGAAGCCGACCAGACCCGGGAACACTTCGTCTACAGTACCTGGCACATGAGTGCCTACGAGCGCAAGCTGCACGACAGGAATCTCTGCAATTTCATCCCAGTCGCCTTTCACGAACGGTCGAGTTATTATGAGACCGGTCATGTTGCGCCAGATATCGCCATGCTGCAGGTGTGTCCCATGAATAAATATGGATATTTCAATTACGGACCTCAAGCCAATTCTATAGACGCCATAACCAAGTATTCTAAAGTGGTTATGGTTGAGGCCAACCCGCTCATGCCCGTCGCCCTGGGCGGAAGGAAGGAAATGATCCACATCTCCGAGGTGGACTATGTAGTGGAGAATCCCGGAACCCCGCTGATTGAGGTCAAGCCAGCGGTGGCCAGCGACAACGATAAACTGATCGCCAACCATATCATCAAAGAGATTCACGAAGGGTGCTGTATTCAATTGGGTATCGGGGGCCTCCCCAATACCATAGGCGAAATGATCGCCGCATCCCAAATCAGACACCTGGGAGTCCATACTGAGATGCTGGCCGATTCCTATGTGGATATGTATGAAGCCGGGTGTCTCGACGGAACCCGCAAGGTCACCGACATTGGCAAGATAGCCTACACTTTTGCCCTGGGTACCCAGCGGCTTTACGATTTTATACACAATAACCCCATATGTTCCCTAGCTCCGGCTTCTTACATTAATAATCCGGTAGTAGCTTCAAGGAACCCCAACCTAATATCCATTAACAGCTGTTTGGAGGTAGATCTATTTAGTCAGGTATCGTCGGAGTCTTCCAATGGCCGTCATATCAGCGGTACCGGAGGCCAATGGGATTTCGCCAAGGCCGCATACATGTCCAAGGGCGGCAAATCGATAATTGCCCTGGGATCCACTTACCGAAAAAAGGATGGCTCCCTGGGTTCCCGGATAGTACCCACCCTGGGCGGAGGGACCATCGTCACCCTGCCCCGCTGGTCGGTGCATTGCTTGTGTACGGAATATGGCATGATCGATTTGAAAGGTGCCTCCACCTGGGAAAGAGCAGAACGATTGATTTCTATCGCCCATCCTGACTTCCGGGATGAGCTGATCAAAGAAGCCGACCGGATGCATATCTGGCTGCCGAGCAACCGGCTGAAATAGAATTCTCACAAAGATGTCTGGGCGCCAAGCCACAACCACGAAAAGGTTGGCACTGATAAGATCTATAATCGAGGGGATGGTTTCGCTAACGGAACCAGCTCCTTGGTCCTGCCAATACCGACTTGCGCACCTTATTTCCAGCAATCATTATTGATGGGAGGATCAGGCAAAGCCATATTGTTTAGGAGGAGTTCTTTATCATGGATTTCGAAATCATCCGAGCCGGAGCCAGTTCCTTGCCCGACATAGAGCCCCTGTGGCGGGAACTTAACCAATATCATGTTAATATTTCCGGCGTCTTTGCCCCGCTTTTCACCCAGTCGAGCTGGGAAAACAGGAGACATGATCTGGAAAGAAAGGCTGCGCAAGGAAGAATGATTGTTGACCTGGTCACCC
>CAZDND010000218.1:0-245 GCA_964506825.1 uncultured Syntrophothermus sp. | reverse complement strand
TCATTATGCATTCGCGAGAAGTATCGCCACCAAGGTATCGGCAAAATGCTCGTTGAACGGTCTGTCTCCTGGATGGTTTCTGAAGGAGCATCATCCCAAACCATCAACGTGATTTGTGGCAACAATAATGCCCTGGCCCTCTACAAATCAATGGGTTTTATTCCAGTCCGACTTACCCTTATGATGCCTCCCCAAAAGCAATAAAAGTCCGCCCCTCGAGGCAAGGGGACGGTTCTTTTGCCTCG
>CAZDND010000217.1:0-2821 GCA_964506825.1 uncultured Syntrophothermus sp. | reverse complement strand
TAACGGGTCGTTATAATAACCCTCCTCAGTCAACGGCTTTTCGTACATGCCGGCAAGAGGATTAAGATTGGCCCAACGGCGCTGGTTGACTGCAATTTCCTTCCATACATGCGGCCCGGTGCCTTCCTCGTACATAGCGCGGCGCGCCACCATTGCATACTTCGCCAGGGTGCTGAAATCGCCGAAGGCCGCCAGTTCGTCGGTCGGATCACCGTTACAATCAAGCTCCGCCGAAAACGACCGCCGCCCCGAACGGGCGTTGTCGGCATAGGAAACCAGCACATAGCGGCAGAGGCCGCTCTCCAGCAGGCCGATCGCGTGAGTCAGCCAGCTGCGATAACAGGCATACTCCTGGTTCAACGCTACCGGACGGATACCAAGGTGCTCCGCAACCAGGAAGGCTGTGACATCCATATCAGTGCCCACCGGGTAAAAGTGGCGGTACAAAAACAACCCGTCAATGTGATCCTTTGGCAGACCCGCATCCTTAATCGCGTTCGCGCACGCTTCCAAATGGAAGCTGAGCATGGTCCTGCCGGGTACCTTGCCCTGAGGAGTGTACCCGACACCGACAATAGCATATTTGTTCATCAAGTGCCGTTCATCCATCGTTCGTCTCACCCCTATGGTTTGATTTTCGACCCATGTATGTCGAAGCATCTGTGCCACCTATCTGTACCGCAATCCCTTATTCCTGGGTAATAGTCCTCAGCGATTTAATGTTTATTGTCGTCCTGCAAAAGGAGAACGAGAGATCAATTCATATCCTAAAAGTAACTTCTCTGAATTCACAGAGTATTCCTTCAATATTCATTTTAATGGCTGTATTAAAGTATCTGGTTTAGCGATTGTGCCGAAAGTCTTACCGTATTTACTATAGCAAATATGGTACTTATGCTTTTCGTTTTGGTCCGCGGTTTCTGATGTTTGCCTTCGACATAATGTTCATGTTCATCCTGAATTGCACGTATGGTCTAAACTAGAACATAGCCTGACATTATGGTGGATTGATGACTATATCGAATATGGCTAGATTTAGGAGGATTTACCACATCATAGTAGAATGTTAGATCGAAAGGATTCATTGAGAGTCCCTGTTTTCTCAACGCCTACAATAGAGTCGTAAGTCCATTGTTAAATGGAACTGTATACTAGGGCGCCAAATGGTATTACCCAAGTATACTGAGCTGCACCAACGTTCTAGACTGCCTGCCAGATCGGCAAATGTTTATAAAGAAAGAAGGTATTAAATTGAAGAAAAACCGACTGATATTGGTTATCCTTTTAATATTTGCAGTCATGACTCTATCTGGATGCATAGACGCTAAATATCACCTTACGGTAAACAAAGACGGCAGCGGTGACTTGTCCTATAGTATGCTGATGGATCAGAAATTATTGGCCTTTGCGAGTGCTTATGGCGAAGATGGCGGGGGAGATCCCCTTGCCGAGGCTCTAAATGAAGCCAAGGCATCTGGATTTACCATCGCTAATTTAAATGAAAACGGCATGACTGGTTTTAGAGCTGATAAGCATATCGAAAATCTGCAGGAAAGTATTGAGAAGGGTGAATTATTTGGGCAGGATAATGCAGGGAGCTCTATTAAACCAGAGGTTGGACTAGCAGTTGATAAAGGGTTTCTTAAGACCAGATATACCTTTGACAGCAATCTTGATCTGAGTGAAATATCGGGATTGGACTCAAGCGGTTCTGCTGAAATAGATAAGCTGGCAGAAGGCATGCTTAAATCAGTCAATTTCAGATTTGCTTTAACTATGCCCGTTGAACCTTTGACTCACAATGCATCCACTACCGAAGACGAGGGTAAAACGCTGGTCTGGAATCTGATCCCAGGCCAGAATAACGAGATGAACATGACTACTGAGGTTTGGAATATAAATAATATAGCTATGCTCGGTGGGGGGATATTAATTATCTTGATTGTGGTTGCTGTGATTTTGATTAAAAATAGGAAAAGTAATGATCAAGTGGTTGATCAACCGCAGATGGATACATATAATCCCACAACGGACTTGCATGAACAAGATACAGTGGACAGCGAGACAGCAGGACCGCCCACTATTGAAGAATAAAGCTCACACCAACTGAGCCACACACTGTTGAAGTATTAATTGGACTAATTTCTGAGGCTATATTAAAAGCTATTTGAGGTAAACTTCGTGGAGGTTCAAGTCGTCTCTGCCGCACCATCGATCTTAAACCCTTGATTTTCAAGGGTTTTTCTTTGTACTGTTGGAGATTATTTCGATTTAATCGAGTGCCGTGTCTAGTGGTCCTACATAACTTCACTTGATTGGAAAAGTGGAAATCCGCGATAGCAGGAAAATTACCGGTTGTTTATTATGAAAATTGGGTGCAACGTCTGAATAAGTCTGACAAAAGTCGGAAACAATTCAAAAAAGCAGCGGATAAAAAAGAGGCCCCCAATTCGCTGGTACCTCTTTGTAATAGATGTTGTTGATGGCGCCTCTAACTTAAATATCCCATCTTTACTGCCTCGTGCCTTAGTTCATCGCGGAAATCAGGATGGGCGATAGAGATCAGAGAATTTACCCGGGCCTTGATATTCTGTCCCTTCATCAGAACAGCTCCGTATTCAGTGACGATCCAGTGAACATCGGTGCGGGTAGTCGTAACATAACTGCCGGGGTATAGCTGGGGGGTGATCTTCGATTGTCTCTGACCCTTCTTGTCTACGAAGGTCGACTCCAGGCAGAGAAAGGACTTGCCACCCTTTGACATCCAGGCTCCCTGTACAAAGTCTACCTGTCCGCCGGTTCCCGAAAACTGGTTGGTGCC
>CAZDND010000216.1:0-2826 GCA_964506825.1 uncultured Syntrophothermus sp. | reverse complement strand
TTAACAACAAGCAGGGCGCATACCCTGCTTGTTGTTCGCATTTAGGAAGGTTGCACTCCAACCGGGACCCATCAGAATCAGCGGTGGTTTTAATGGGGCCCGTTCTTTAAGATGCGCAAAAAGGCCGAAGGGTTGAAAGTCACCAGGAACCGTTGGCGGCCTGGTGATAGTGGGTTGGGAATGGAGGAATGGGAGAATTTCGGCAGGGAAATAAATCGCGAAGGCGCCTTTCATATGATGTAAACCAATGAGTCAGTCTCCCATAGGTTTTTCCAAGGATATTTGAGATAATTAGCCTATGGAAAACGATAAGATTTTAAGCCGGGTCTGTAATTTTATAATTGAACACCAGTTGATTGAGCCGGGAGACCGGATTGTGGTTGGATTATCCGGAGGGCCTGACTCCATCGCCCTGCTGCATATTTTACTGGGGCTAGCCGGACATTTTGGATGTACTGTCAGCGCCGGCCATCTGAATCACGGACTCCGGGAGGAAGCCGACCTGGACCAGCGGCTGGCGGAAGATGTCTGCCGTGAATGGCAGGTCCCTTTGCGGGTCAGCTTGGTGGATGTGGCCGCCAAAGCCCGGCAGGAAAAAAGATCACTGGAAGATGCCGGGCGACAGGCGCGCTACGAATTTCTGGAGCTGCTGCGGGTGGAATCCGGAGCTCACAAAATCGCCACCGCCCACCACCGGGGAGACCAGGCGGAGACCGTCTTGCTGCATCTTATCCAGGGAACGGGAGCCGGTGGTCTGCAGGGTATCCTGCCGCGCCGGGGATTGGTTATCAGACCAATGCTGGATCTGGACAAGGGTGAAATCATCGCTTATTTAAACCAATACGGGATTGCCTACCGAACCGACTATTCCAACTATGACCGATCTTACCTCAGGAACAGGATCCGCTGGGATCTGTTGCCGCTCCTGACCAGGGACTTCAATCCAGCGATCGAGAAATCTTTGTGCCGTTTGGCAGGAATTGTCAGGGATGAAAACGCGTTCTGGGATGAGATGATCCATGAAGCTCAGCAACGGGTTTCATTGGAAGGCAGCAATGGCACCCGCTTATCGGTCCAGGAACTGCAGAATCTGCCCGGAGCTTTGCGGCGGCGTTTGCTGCTAAAGCTGCTCCAGGATGCCGGGGGGGAGCGGGTTGGCTGGAGCGACATCGATAGGACCATGGCTCTGCTGGACCAAGGGGCCTCCGGCCGAAGGATCCCAGTGTCAGGAGGGGTCTGGGTTGAAAAGTCCTATGGAATTCTGGAAATCGTCACGGAGCTGTCCCCGGGGACTCCCTTCTGCTATCCCCTGCAGATTCCGGGAGTGCTGGATGTTGCGGAAACTGGTTGGCGGATCCAAACCCGACTGCTTTACAATCCGGAGCAGAGTATGCCCGGGGCCGTGCTGTTGGATCGTGATCGGCTGCCTGAACGGCTGTACATTCGGTCCCGCAGGCCGGGGGACCATTTTCAGCCCATCGGCATGCAGGGTTCGAAAAAGCTGAAAGACTATTTTATCGACGCCAAGATCCCCCGGCGGGATAGAGACCAAATACCTTTGCTGGCCTCGGAAAATGAAGTGTATGCCCTGTTTCCAAATCGAATAGACCGCAGGGTCCAGGTGGGACCTGATACCATCCGGTACTTGGAGCTTATTGCAATCAGAGCAGCCCGGTAGCACCTTAATTGCCAAAGAAATTTGACTTGTGCTACAATATGACAGACTGACGAAAGGGGGGGCATCGTGCAAAAAACCCTAAAAAATATAGCCATTTACGCCTTATTGGTCCTGATAGCATTGTTTGCCGTCAAATGGACTTCACCGGTAGAAGAGGTCAAAGAGGCGGTTGATTATAATACCTTCTATCAGGCGGTTCTGACCGACAAAGTAGAGAGTGTGGTCATAACCCCGGAAAACGAAATCTACATGATCGAGGGATTATATAAGGATGGCAAAGCGTTTACCACTACATCCTTCCCCGATGAAACCCTCAGCGAGGTGCTAAGGGCCCACAATGTAAAGATCACCCCGCAGCCTACTCCGCAACCCGCTTGGTGGGTGGGGCTATTGACCACGTTTCTGCCCATACTGCTGTTGATAGGTTTCATGATGTTAATGATGCAGCAATCCCAGGGGGGCGGGAACAAGGTTATGCAGTTCGGCCGCAGCCGGGCCCGTATGATGGCCCCGGAAACGGTGAAGACGACTTTTGCTGATGTTGCCGGAGCCGATGAGGCCAAGGAAGAACTGCAGGAAGTAATCGACTTCCTGAAAAATCCAGCAAAATTCACCCAGATTGGGGCCAAGATACCCAAAGGGGTGCTCCTGTATGGGGCTCCTGGAACTGGAAAAACCCTGATGGCCAAGGCCGTCGCCGGGGAAGCGGGAGTACCGTTTTTTTCCATCAGCGGTTCGGACTTTGTGGAAATGTTCGTGGGAGTCGGGGCTTCCCGGGTGCGGGATTTATTCGAGCAAGCCAGAAAGAATTCTCCCTGCATAGTTTTTATTGACGAGATAGATGCCGTCGGACGCCAGAGAGGCGCTGGACTTGGCGGGGGGCATGATGAGCGTGAACAGACCTTGAACCAGCTTTTGGTGGAGATGGACGGCTTTGCCGCCAATGAGGCCATTATAGTTATGGCAGCCACCAACCGGCCGGACATCCTTGATCCGGCGCTGTTGCGTCCCGGTCGCTTTGACCGGCATATAACCATCGACCGGCCGGACGTCAAGGGTCGCAGGGCGATCCTGGAGGTACACATGCGTAACAAACCCATGGCCGACGATATTGACCTGGAAGTCCTCGCCAAGCGGACCCCCGGATT
>CAZDND010000215.1:0-2856 GCA_964506825.1 uncultured Syntrophothermus sp. | reverse complement strand
CACCGAGCCTTCGATGGTGGCCGCAGCCCCTTTTTCTACCAGGGAGGCCAGGGAGGTGTAGGCATTGGACCGTGAAATGCCAGTATGTTTGGCCACTTCATAGCCATTCAGATCGCCCCTGGACAGCAGGGCCAGATAAATCGAGGCTTCCTGCCTGGTCAGGCCGAATTGGTTTAGTAATGCAGCCGCTTCCATATATATGCCTCTCTCCTACTCTCCAAAGATATATTAGTGTTCCTAATTAGCAACACTAATATATACCAATCCAAGCCGGGATGCAAACAAAATTCCTGGGGGACCGGAGATAGGTCTGCAACATTCCTGGGCGGAATGGTCAATCATCGACGTTTGCCCTTGCGGGGGTAAACATGCAGGAGAGTGTTTTGTTAGGAGAGAACAGGAGGCGGGAGCAAAGGCCGTCGTTGTTGACACGCACTACCCTGTTTGCTAATATCAAGCTGTAAAGAAGCATAAGCGAAAGTGTGCCTAGGGTTCCGTGCGACAAGCAGTCTGGTCCAAGTGGCGCAGGCGCTTTGGCGCTACACCGGAGGGGAAAAAGCCCGGGCGGGTCGGTTTCGCGTGAGCGGAGAAACTGGCAGCCCGGGTTAATAATTTACTGGGAGTGATAAGGTTGGTCGAAGTAGCGATTCTAATGGGTAGTGACTCGGATCTGGCAATCATGAGGGATGCTGCCGATGTTCTGAAAGGGGTCGGGGTCGAACATGAGGTAGCGATCTTATCTGCCCATCGCCTTCCGGATGAGACGGCAGCATTTGCGAAACAGGCCGAGGAACGGGGCTTAAAGGTGATAATCGCCGGAGCCGGGGGGGCTGCTCACCTGGCGGGGGTGCTGGCATCACATACGACAATCCCGGTGATTGGCGTGCCGATTATGAACGGACCTCTTAATGGATTTGATGCATTATTGTCAACCGTGCAGATGCCCAAAGGTATCCCGGTGGCTACCGTAGCCATCAATGGGGCTGCCAATGCTGCCGTGCTGGCTCTGCAGATCCTGGCTTTAAATGACGGGGAAATCAGACGCAAGTTGACAGATTACCGTATAGCAATGGCGCGGGATGTGCGGACCAAAGGACTAAGGCTGGTGGACCTGGGGATCGACGGATATCTGCTGCAAAAGGGGGGGAAATAATGATTGAGCGTTATACCCTTCCTGAGATGGGCCAGGTTTGGTCAGAAGACACCAAACTAAACAACTGGCTTAAAATAGAGATTCTGGCCTGTGAGGGCTGGGCCCTTAAAGGGGTAATTCCTGGAGAGGCTCTGAACAACATCCGGGAAAAGGCCCGGTTTGATGCCGCCCGGGTCAAGGAGATTGAAAACGAGGTTCGTCATGACGTGATCGCTTTCCTGACCAATGTGGCCGAATATGTAGGGGACGATTCGAAGTTCATCCATATGGGCCTGACTTCATCAGATATCCTGGATACCGGGGTTGCCCTTCAGATGCGGGACTCCTGTGACCTGATCCTGGCAAGGCTTGATAAGCTGAAGAACGTGGTGGCGGAAAAGGCCCGGGAGCATAAATATACCTTAATGATGGGCCGCTCCCACGGGGTCCACGCTGAACCGATAACCTTCGGGCTCAAGATGGCCCAGTGGTATACGGAAATTACCCGGCATATCGAGAGATTAAAGCGGACCAGGGAGACGGTTGCCTACGGGGCCATATCAGGAGCGGTGGGAACCCTGGCTCATGTGGATCCGGCGGTGGAGAAGCATGTCTGTGAACAGCTGGGCTTGAAGGTTTGCGAGGTATCCACCCAGATCATTCAGAGGGACCGACACGCTGAATATCTGACCACTCTGGCGCTGGTGGCCAGTTCACTGGAAAAGATGTCGACCGAGATCAGAAATCTGCAGCGGACCGAGCTCAGAGAATTGGAAGAGCCATTCCATAGCGGCCAAAAAGGCTCATCTGCTATGCCCCACAAGCGCAACCCGATGATGAGTGAGAGGGTGACTGGATTATCGAGGGTCATCCGCGCCAACGCCATGGTGGGGATGGAAAATGTAGCCCTATGGCATGAACGGGATTTGACCCATTCATCGGCGGAAAGAGTCATTCTGCCTGATAGTTCGGTCCTGCTGGATTATGTTCTGGACCGTTTTACCCGGGTGGTTGAGGGGATGACGGTTAATGCCGAGCGCATGAGGGACAATGTGGAGATGACCCTGGGGCTGGTTTTTTCCCAGCAGGTGCTGCTGGCCCTGGTGGAAAAAGGGTTGCTTAGGGAGGATGCGTACCGACTGGTCCAGGGGCTGGCTATGCAGTCCTGGCATACCCAAGTCCCTTTCAAGGAACTCCTTCTGAGGAATGGGGAAATCGGCAGCGCCTTATCTCCTGATGAACTGGAAGGATTATTTGATTATGCCCACCACTTGAAAAATGTTGACTATATAATGGCCCGCTGTGGCCTGGATTAGGGGGGCGAAGGATGGATAAGAAGGAGTTTGTTTATGAAGGCAAGGCCAAGCGGGTTTATAATACGGATTCGCCCGATCTGGCGATAGTTGAGTACAAGGACGACGCCACTGCTTTTGATGGTGCCAAACGAGGCACCATAACCAGCAAGGGCATCGCCAACAACCGCATTTCCACTATCATATTTGAACAACTGGAAGCCGCCGGGGTCCCCACTCATTTTGAAAAATGGCTGGATGAACGCCATATGCTGGTGAAATGGGTCCAAATCGTGCCGATAGAGGTGGTAGTTCGCAACATAGTGGCGGGGAGTCTTTCCAAACGACTGGGACTGGAAGAGGGTACCAGTTTAGGTAAAAGGATCATCGAGATGTACTACAAAGATGACGCCCTGCACGATCCCATGATCA
>CAZDND010000214.1:0-2913 GCA_964506825.1 uncultured Syntrophothermus sp. | reverse complement strand
GATGATAAGCAGAATTTGGTAGGCATGATCACTGAAACCGACATCTTTGATGCCTTTATAGATATTCTTGGGGTATCGCGACCCCACAGTCGGATAGATATCTATATTGTGGACCGCCCGGGGAGCATGGCCGAGATTGCTACCATGATCGCCCAGAAAGGCAAGAACATTATCAATACGGTAGCTTATTTCGATAAAAAGAAGGGTATGTATAAGATGATCATCCGTTTGGAGGAATTGGAGTGCCAGGATGTGATCTTAGGGCCCGCGGCATTGAGGTGGAATCGATACTAATCAAATCCCAGGATTAGCGGACCCGGTCTCGGGACAGATTTTCATGTCAGGAATCCAGATCGTGACAGATAATAGAAACCCGGCACAATCGCCGGGTTTTTGATATATCCTGTTTTAAAATGTCTTTGATTGAGGCCGGTTGGAGTGTTTGAGTCTTGCACCCAAATATGAAGCCCGATCTTTCAAGATGATCCAGGTGAACAAGCTGCGAAATAGAAGTACTACGAGATATTTGGAATGATTTGCCGGCCGTATGCTATAATTTATGGAGCAAAAATGGGGGATAATGCGATGAGTATAATCGAAGCTATAATCCTGGGCCTGGTACAGGGTTTCACCGAGTTTCTCCCGGTGAGCAGTTCCGGGCATCTGGTCATATTTCAGCATCTATTAGGTGTCAACCAGCCTCCGCTGGTCTTTGACTCCCTGGTTCATCTGGGAACCCTGGGGGCGGTGGCAGCGATTTTTCGGGATGACATTTGGGCTATACTGAAGAACCCGTTCTCCAAACTGCCCTGGCTGATCGTTGCCGGGTGCATTCCGGCGGTGATTATTGGTTTCGGGCTGGAGCCCTATTTTGAGAAGGCCTTCGAATCCTTGGTGGTGGTTGGAGTCGGGCTGCTGATCACCGGAACGGTACTGGCAGTTACCGAAAGAATTGCCGCCCGGAAAACCCAGAATAAAACCTGGGATTCCATGACCTGGGGGGACGCTCTACTGGTGGGATTAATGCAGGGCATAGCCATCACGCCCGGGATATCCAGGTCAGGAATGACTATTGCTGGAAGTCTGCTGCGCGGTTTGGACCGGGGATATGCTGCCCGTTTCTCTTTTCTCCTCTCGATTCCGGTCATATTTGGCGCGGCAGTGCTGCAGATAAAGGATTTCCCGTTCGGCTCCCTCACCAGGACGGATCTGGCTCCTTACATTATTGGCCCGGTGGTGGCTTGTTTTTCTGGCTATGCAGCCATCCGTATCGTCCTGAAATTCCTCCAGGAGGGCCGGCTGCATCTTTTTGCCTACTATTGCTGGGCGTTGGGTCTGGCGGTACTGGCATCACAGGTCTTATTCTGATCCTGGTCGAAATGAATTGGGGTAAGGCCAAGGAAATGGGGTAGAGATGTGTCAAAGGCGGTAAGGAAGAAACCAGTCCCTAAACCTAAAAAAAACCGGTATGAACTAGATGCTGCACTCCTGTTCGGAGTTGGGGTATTTCTTGCCATAAGCCTCTATTTTTATCGTGGAAACGCCAATGACAACGAAATTATTGGCCTGCTGGGTAAATATCTGGTCATGGGAATGGAAAGGCTCTTTGGCTCGGTAGCCTTTATATTGCCGGCATTTATGTGTTTGTGGTCCTTGCACATATTGCATCTGCGCAAGTATTGGTCCAATGTGATGGTCGGCCTGTCGCTGATCTCTATTTCGCTGCTCCTCTTTCAAGCAGTCTATTCGATTCCGGATGGCCTGGGCATCTGGGAAGCATCCTGGTCAGGATTAGGGGGAGGTATCGTAGGCGGTACCCTGGCCGTATCTTCCATGAAATTAGCCGGAAGGTTGGGAACCAATCTGCTGATCCTCATGCTGGCGCTGGCAGGGATGGTATTTGTTCTCAACCGGTCCCTCCGACAAATTTTCAGTGATTTGGTCAGCTGGGGCAAAGGCGGTGTGAAAACCATTGACCAGATGCTCTTCTATGAAGATGAACCAATCCATCCGGAACCGGCAGTAGAACCTGTTATAGTGGGTTCCCGAGCCAAACCGGAACCGGACAGGAATCTTCCCCGCCTTGATAGAGAAATCAAAAATGAACATTTGGAAGAGGTCTTTCATCCGGTCAGGCCCCGTAAGAAGTCTGAGATTGGTCATTATACGCCGCCCCCCCTGGACATGTTATCGGCGGTTGAAAACGACCGTAATTTCAACCGCAAGGATATCAAGGAAAGCATCAAGACCCTGGAAGACACCTTTGCCAATTTCGGCATGAAGATCAAAGTCAACCAGGTGAGTTGCGGACCTGCGGTGACCCGCTACGAACTTCAGCCAGCTCCGGGCATCAAGGTCAGCAAGATCCTGAGTCTTGCGGACGACCTGCAGATGAGTCTGGCGGCTCGGGCCATCCGCATCGAAGCCCCGATCCCTGGTAAATCGGCGGTGGGCATCGAAGTGCCCAATGAGAAGACTACTCCGGTTGGATTAAAAAAGGTGTTGATGAGTCCGGTTTATAGGGACGCCAAACAGGCCTTGACTTTCGTCTTGGGCGAGGACATATCGGGGAATCCGGTGGTTGCCAATCTGGCTGAAATGCCTCATCTTCTTATCGCGGGTTCCACCGGTTCCGGCAAGAGTGTTTGTCTTAACAGCTTGATCCTCAGTCTCTTGTTCAGGGCGTCACCGGACGAGCTGCGGCTGGTGCTTATCGACCCTAAAATGGTAGAAATGACCCAGTTTAACGGTATACCGCATTTGATGGCCCCGGTGGTGACCGATCCCAAAAAGGCTGCCATGGCTCTGCGCTGGATGTTGAGCGAAATGGAGAAGCGCTACAAGAAATTTGCCGACCACGGGGTTCGGGACATAGACCGTTATAATGAAGCCAACCAAGAGAAGCTGCCGTTT
>CAZDND010000213.1:0-2944 GCA_964506825.1 uncultured Syntrophothermus sp. | reverse complement strand
CTAAACCAATCTCAGAAGCTATTTTAGTAGCATTAATTATATAAAAATTAATTTTCTTCTCAGCTAAATATCTCTTTATATGATTTGGCAAGTGTTTGCCAACAGCTTCTTTAGACCATATTGAGTTTAATAAGATTTATGGAGGCAGAGATGGAAAAGATAGCTACGCGGGATGCCTATGGAAAAGCCTTAAAGCAACTGGGAGAAGAACACGCCGACGTGGTGGTGCTGGATGGGGATCTCTCAAAGTCGACCAAGACAGTTGATTTTGCCCGGGCATTTCCCGAACGGTTCTTTAATATGGGAATAGCGGAGCAGAATATGATCACCGTGGCTGCCGGGCTGGCAGCGGCGGGCAAGGTGGCTTTCGCCAGCAGTTTTGCGATCTTTGCCACCGGGAGAGCCTTTGAACAGATCAGGAATTCCGTGGCTTACAGCCGGGTGAATGTCAAGGTGTGCGCTACTCATGCCGGAATTACCGTGGGAGAGGATGGGGCATCGCACCAATCGATTGAGGATATAGCCATCATGAGAGCGGTTCCCAACATGAGAATCATAGTGCCTTCAGACGGTCCCAGCACCACTTGGGCGGTGCAGGCCATATACCATGAGCCGGGGCCATTTTACTTAAGGCTGGGGCGATCGGCGGTCCCAGTGATCCACAATGAACAGGTGGACTTTCAGATTGGCAGAGCCGTTTGGCTCCGCGAGGGCAAAGATGTTGGGATACTGGCCTGCGGGATCATGGTGGCTGAAGCGGTCAAGGCGGCAGCCTTGCTGGCGGACGAGGGCATCCAGGCGACGGTTCTGGATATCCACACCATTAAACCTCTGGATAGAGAAGCCGTGTTGAAAGCAGCCCGTGACTGCGGCTGCCTGGTCACGGCTGAAGAACATTCGATCATCGGCGGACTGGGAGGGGCGGTAGCCGAGCTGACTGCGGAGGAATACCCGGTGCCGGTCCTCCGGGTGGGGATTCAGGACCAATTCGGGCAATCTGGCAAGCCCCAGGAGTTAATGGAGTATTATGGGCTGACGGCAGCCAGAATCGCGGAAACAGCGAGATCGGCTATTAAGAAAAAGGGCTAAAAGAGGAATCGATTTATAGGGTGTAGAACACATCGCTTATCAGGTGGTTTAGCTCAGAAAACCTCTTTTATTAGAGATCAGGGTTTGGGGTGAGATTAAGATGCTGGTGCAGATGTACAATGTTTCCAAGAATTACGCCAATGGAGTTCGGGCATTGACTGATGTTTCAGTTAAGATAGACCGGGGAGAATTTGTGTTTATGGTGGGGCACAGCGGTGCCGGCAAATCGACTTTAATAAAGCTGCTGATGCGGGAGGAACTGCCTACCCGTGGGCAAATATTCATAAATTCCCGCAGCGTTCTGCGGATGAAGAAGTCAGAAATCCCCAAGCTGCGACGCAATATTGGGGTAGTGTTTCAGGACTTCAAGCTTCTGGAGACGAAGACGGTCAGGGAAAACGTAGCCTTTGCCATGCAGGTGGTGGGTGCTCCGTTTTCGCAGATACGCCCCCGGGTAGACGAGGTTATAGGCCTGGTGGGGCTGAAAGGTAAGGAAAAGTGTTTTCCCAGTCAGCTGTCAGGGGGGGAGCAGCAGCGGGTCGGCATTGCCCGGGCCATTGTGAACCGCCCACTGATTATGATCGCTGATGAGCCTACGGGTAACCTGGACAATGACACTTCATGGGAAATAATGGAGTTGCTTTCAGAGATCAATCGGAAGGGGACTACCGTAATTATGGCAACTCATGCGCAGGATATCGTGGACAGCATGCAAAAAAGGGTTATATGCCTGGATAAAGGGTGTGTGGTATCTGACGCCCGGGGAGCATACTCAGAATGAGATGGCAGACTATACGATATTTCTTCCGGGAGGCCAAGATTTCCCTGAAGCGTAATGGTTTGCTCAGTCTGGCTACGGCCACCACGATATCGATATGCGTTTTCATTCTGGGGATTGCGGTTCTGCTTTATATGAACAGCGGTGAAGTAATCAGGAAACTGGAATCAGACGTGGAAATCGTCGCTTTTCTCCAGGAGGAGATAACCCCTTATCAAAAAGACGAGTTGCTGGACGACCTCAGGAAAAATCCCGCAGTCGAGTCGGTCACATTCGTATCCCGGGATGAAGCCTTGAAGACCCTGGAGGATAAACTGGGCCAAGGCGAATATGATCTGCTGGGGACCATGGAGGGAAGCAATCCCCTTCCGGACAGCCTGCGGATCAAAGCGGTCACTCCCCGGGAAGTGGGGGTGCTGGCGGAGTCTGTGGCCAAAATGGACGGCATTGATAAAATCCGCTATGGCCAGGACCTGGTTAAAAAGCTGTTCAGCGCTACCCGGTGGATAAGGATTATAAGTGCCTTTATGGTTGTGTTCCTGGGATTGGCGGCGGTTTTTCTGGTAGCCACCACCATCAGGTTAACCATTTTTTCCCGGCGCAAGGAAATCTACATTATGAAACTGGTGGGAGCCACCAATCGGTTTGTCCGTGCGCCATTCTTTCTCGAAGGGATTGCCCTGGCAACCTCGGGCACCCTGTTCGCGCTGCTGTTCCTGGGGTTGGGTTATTTCTATTTGATAGAAAATGTCAGAACGGCGCTGGCTTTTCTGCCGCTGATAACGGACCCTGGAGTCCTGATAAATATGGGGCTTGGGCTTGCCGTGGCTGGGGTGGGTTTGGGCATTGCCGGGACATTTATTTCCGTGAACAAGTTCCTGGATGTCTAGGGATTTGCATGAGGTGGATCCGATCAAGTCCGGGATCAAAAAAGGGTTGTTTTGCAGGAAAGGAGGCCACATGCATAAGGGGAGCAGAATTTCTATATGGGCGATGATGGCGATTTTCGTCGGCGCCATGGTGATTTTTCCGTTCCAGAATACAGTCCAAGCCGATGAACTCAAGGACAAGCAATCC
>CAZDND010000212.1:0-2945 GCA_964506825.1 uncultured Syntrophothermus sp. | reverse complement strand
TGGGCCCGGTCCAATTTGGATCCCGGCTCGGAGCCGGCCACCACGTAATCGGTCTTCCGGCTTACACTGGCGGAAACAAGTCCCCCCTGGCGGATAATCTGTTCCCCGGCTTCGCTGCGAGTGAACTTTTCCAGACTGCCAGTGAGCACTACGGTTTTTCCGGTGAAGAATCCCTGCGTCGTCGGTGAGGGATCTTCGGTGGTCTTTACCCCCGCAGCCTTCATCTTATCAATGGTCTCAATATTTTCCGGCTCCCGGAAAAACGCCGCTACACTCTGGGCGATTTTGTCGCCAATCTCCGGGATAGCCCTCATTCTATCTTCCCCGGCACCGATCAAAGCCTCCATATCCCGGAATTCATCGGCCAGGATCTTGGAAACCCGAGCTCCTACGAACCTGATCCCCAGGGCGTTCAGCAGCCTGGACAGGGGACGGTTCCGGCTTTCCCGGATCGCTTCCATCAGGTTGGCAGCTTTCTTAGGTCCGGTCTTATCCAGATTCAACAGGTTTTCTTCCTGCAGGTAATACAGATCGGCCACATTTTTAACCAGCCCGGCTTCTACCAATTGTTCCACCATGGCCGGCCCCAAACCCTCGATATCCATAGCTTCCCGGGAAGCAAAGAATATCAGGCTCTCCTTGATGCGGGCCGGGCAGTTCATATTATCGCACCGGTAGGCTACCTCCTCCGGGAACCGGATTACCGAGGCCCCGCAGATCGGGCACTGCGCCGGGACCTCCAGTCTGATTTCCCCGCCGGTTCTGGCTTCGGTTAGGGGGCGAATGACTTCAGGAATTATATCCCCAGCCTTGTGGATCAGCACCCGGTCACCAATGCGGATATCCCGCTCACTGACCAGATCAAAATTGTGGAGGCTAGCCCGGCTCACGATGGTTCCAGCAATAGCTACCGGTTCCATGATGGCGGTAGGGGTGATGACGCCGGTCCGGCCAACATTGAGCTCAATATCGATAATGCGGGTTTCCTTTTCCTCGGCGGGAAATTTGAAGGCCACCGCCCAGCGGGGACTTTTGTTGGTGGACCCGGCCAGCGCGCGCTCGCTCAGGGTGTCGAGTTTAACTACCACCCCGTCGGTCTCATAATCCAGATCATGGCGTCGGTTTTCCCAGGCCTGGCAATAATCCCAGACCTGGTCAATCCCTGCAGCCGACTGCCAGTGAGGATTGACGGGCAATCCCTGGTCAGCCAAAAAAGCCAGCAGTTCCTGCTGGGTTCTTAGTTCGGGCCCTTCCAGATAGAGGAGGTCATAGATAAAGGCTCTCAGTGGCCTACCGGCAGTAATCCTGGGATCCAGTTGGCGCAGGCTTCCGGCGGCTGAATTGCGGGGATTGGCGAAGAGTCGCTCGCCCTTTTCTTCCCGTTCCTGGTTTAGGCGGACAAAATCCTGGCGGGATATATATATTTCTCCGCGCACCTCCAGGCGGGGTATGGGGTCCCGGAGGCGCAGGGGAATGCTGCGAATGGTGCGGACATTGGGTAATACATTTTCACCTGTAAGCCCATCTCCACGGGTGGCCGCGGAAGTCAGCAGGCCATTTTCGTATACCAGGGCTATGGAAGCTCCATCGATTTTCAGTTCGCACAGGTAAGGTACCTCATCGGTGGATAGTCTTTCGGACAGGCGCCGGTTGAACTCGCCCAGTTCCCCCCGGGAGAAAGCATTCTCCAGGCTCAGCATAGGCGCTCGATGGACTATCCCCTTGAATCCTGAGACAGTCTCCCCTCCAACCCGCTGTGAAGGGCTGTCCGGCAGCACCATTTCAGGATTTTCCTTTTCCAGCCTCAATAACTCCCTCATCAACTGATCATATTCATAATCGGTTATGGTGGGAGCATCCTCGACGTAATAGCTGTAGTCATGCTGGCGGATTTTTTCTATCAATTCAAGCATCTGCAGCCTGGTTGGATCCATCCTAGGCCTCCGCCACCCATTTGACCATGGGGGCCATATAAGTATTCAGGGTCTTAACCCCGCATTCCTCAAAGTCCACCACCGCGATCTCCTCGGAGATCACCTCGATCACCGTACCGCGTCCGAATTTCTGGTGCTGTACTTCATCGCCATCCTTGACGTTGTGGACTCGCCCTTTGATAGGGGCGGGGTTCAGATTGAGACGCTTTTGCTCCATCGAATAGCTGCCGAACAGCTCCTCCGGAATCTCCTTCAGGAAACGGCTGGGCATGTTGGCCCGGTCGGTTCCATACATGATGCGGTTCACCGCCCGGCTGAGAATAAGCCTCTCCCTGGCCCGGGTGATGCCCACATAGCATAGCCGGCGTTCTTCTTCCATTTCTTCCTGGGACTCGGCCCGATAGGATGGGAACACTCCTTCTTCCATGCCCGTCATAAACACCACTGGGAATTCCAGCCCCTTGGCGCCATGAAATGTCATCATCAGCACCGAATCCGTATAATCTGTTTCATCAGATTCCTGCAGCAAGGCCACCTCGGTTAGAAAATCCACCAGGTCCCGTTTGCCTTCCTTCTCGTAGATGACCATCAGGGATTTCAGCTCCTGAAGGTTTTCAATCCGGTCATCAGCCTCCATGGCATGATTGGTCTTGAGGTCCTGCAAATAACCGGACATACTTAAGGTTTCATCCAGGAGATGCGACAGGGAAACATCCGCGGCGATATCCCTCAGGTATGCTATCAGTCCATGAAACTCCTGCAGCGAATCCTTGATCCGGGTGGTAAAGCCTTTGAGATCATGGATGCTGCCTAAAACTTCGATGATCGGTACCGAGGTCTGGCTGCTCAGGTCCTCCAATTTTTTGATGGTTACCTCACCCACTCCCCGTCGGGGGGTGTTGACGGCCCGCCGAAAGCTCATGGCATCCGAAGGATTGGCTACCAATCTCAGGTAGGCCATGATGTCCTTGATTTCCTTGCGTTGGTAGAACTTCTTGGCGCCCACGATGC
>CAZDND010000211.1:0-2966 GCA_964506825.1 uncultured Syntrophothermus sp. | reverse complement strand
AGTCTTCCGCCGCCACGCCTGCCAGTGATTTCAGCTGCGATGCTTCTACCTCACTCTTGGTATAGGTTACCTGTACATATGACGTTGCCAGCGCTTTGGTAGCCAGGACCAGCTTGATCTTGCCCACCGTTTCAGTTGCCGTCACTGAATCCACAGCCACCTCAACATCGTCGACTTTGATACTGAAGCCGCCCACTGCTGTCAGGTCGGCCATCATGGCCTGGTCGAAGGTCAGGCTGATGTCCCCCTTAGTCGTTATCTCCGCAGCGCTGCAGATCGGTGCCGTCCCCTCTGCAACACAACGACCGGTAAACAGGGAACCTCCATTTTGATCGACGGGAGCCATGCCAAACAATACGGTCAATAAAAATACCAGCGTAGTAACCAATGCAACTTTGGAACTCTTTCTCCTGGAGATATCCATCTGCATCTTCCTTTCTCATTACGTTATGATGACTAAACCTCGTGCCCGTGCTTATTAGAGTGTTTCATCCAATGCCTTAGAATGTCAGAATCCCACCATCCTTCTATTTCATCATTTCCGTGGTTCCGAAATAAAGATTGTTTCTAAATAGCCGAATAAAAAAGGCAAGCCCGTGAAAATTCGGACTCGCCCATGCAAAAGCAACATCTAACAGGCTTCTCCTTTCCACAATGGGAGGCGTAACCGTTTCCCAATCCACCCTATCGGCCTGAAATCCATGGCGTCTGCTTTAGGACCTCAGGCTCGGAAAAGTATTTTTATTAAAATGTACCTCATTATTTTAATCTCGCTGCTAAGAAAATACAACCAGGATACCAGCCTTACCCTATCCCTAAACCACTGCACCCCTTGTCGACATTACACACCCGCCATCAACCTTCTCACAAAGGCCTGGTAACCGCCCAGGGGTATGATTTTTCGTACCAACCTGATAATTGCAGCACCCGGGCATCACCCAACCGCGGACCAACCACCTGCATCCCAACCGGCAATCCCTCCTTCGTAAACCCTACCGGCACCGATGCAGCCGGCTGCCCGGTGAGGTTGAAGAAGTTGGTCATCATCCAATCCAGGTAAGGATTTACGTCCTTACCGTTGATCTGTTTAGGCCCATTTATCTGATGGGAAAACGCCGGTATAGCCAGGGTAGGAGTGATCAGCAGATCATAATCCGTCAATAGCTGCTGCAGGCGGTACCATAAGCTTGTTCTCAACCATTCCACTTCTTTGTATTCTAAGGCGCTGATATTCAGTCCCCCTTCAATCATGGGTACCAGGGAACGCGAGAAAAGATCGCGATTTCCAGGGAGCAAGTCACCATAAGCCGAGGCTACCTGGGTGAACCAGAGAATCTCAAAAGCCTTGTCGAAATCCGCCTTATTACCCAATTCCAGGGGTATCTCATCTACCTTCAACCCCATTGAACGCAGGTTGGCTACCGCGCCGGCAACCAGTCCTTGAACCTGAGCATCTACTTCGAACATGCCCAGGTCCGGGCTATATGCTATACGCATACCTTGAGGCACCATCTTTAATGCACCTACAAAATCTTCTCCCATATCTGGAAGTGAATAGGGGTCACTGGCATCGTATCCCGTCATTATAGAAAACATCAGTGCCGCATCCTCAACCGTACGGGCCAGTGGCCCATAGTGGAGATACGGGGTCTGTGAAGAAAACATGTTGCGCGGATTACCGTCGAAGGGAATCCTTCCGTAGCTGGGCTTGAATCCAAATATCCCGCAAAACGATGCGGGAATCCTTATGGACCCGCCCCCATCGCTGCCCTCGGCTATTGGCACCATACCGGCCGCCACGGCTGCAGCGGAGCCGCCACTGGAGCCACCGGGAGTCATTTCCAGGTTCCATGGATTCTTAGTAGTACCAAACAGCAGATTGTCGGTCGTCCCTTTGTGCCCAAACTCCGGAGTATTGGTCTTACCGATGACTATCGCCCCTGCCTTCTTTAATCTAGCCACAGGGATTGCGTCCCCGCGGGGTACAAAGTTCTTGAAAAGCAGCGATCCGAAGGTGGTGCGCACTCCTTCAACAGGTGTCAAGTCCTTGATGCCTACCGGCACTCCATGCAGAGGTCCGGTTGCAGATCCAGACATAATCATCTTTTCCGCCCGACGAGCATCTTCCAAAGCCAACTCGGGCACCAAAGTGCAAAACGCGTTTATAGATGGATTGATTTTCTCGATCCGATTCAAACATGATTCGACCACCTCCACGGGTGATACTTCCTTGTTTCTGACCATCTGTGCAATAGTGACGGCTGGTAAATATGCAAATTCCATTGACAACCCCTCCATCCGTAATAGCCCAATGGCAACCAAGCCTACCTGCCGATTACTTCATTAGGAATAAACCCATTATCTCCTATCGGCCCTTGGCTCAACCAATAAAGCAGTGTCTGGTTTATCTTTCAGACTCTTCTTACACTTCTCGGTCGACTATTCTTTTTCCTATCAGCGTCGCACTTTTTTAAGCCGCTTGGTCAGGAACGGATTTTTATTAGGTATCTTCTAGTTCCCTCTTGGCTTCCGCATGATACAATAAGAAAGCACATCAATATAATAGGAGGCTGAATATTAATGGCTGATTTCAAACACCTACTCATCAATCGGGACAACAACGTCGCTGTTGTAACCCTGAACCGAGCCCAGTTTTTCAATACCCTTAACCATGAAGTATGGCAGGAAATCCACGACGCGGCCCGCGCTGTGGAAGAAATGGATGGAATAAGGGCAGTAGTCATCAACGCTGCCGGGGATAATTTCTCGGCTGGATTGGACGTGAAATTCCTCAGCCAGGGCAGCTCCGAGCAGATCATGAAGCAGGCCAACTGGCTGCAATCCATCTACACTGTGTGGGAAGACTTTCCGGTTCCGGTCATAGCTGCTGTTCAAGGAGTATGCTACGGTGGGGCAACTGAATTTATCCTGGCCTGCGACATTCGTATTGCAGCGGCCAATGCCCG
>CAZDND010000210.1:0-2978 GCA_964506825.1 uncultured Syntrophothermus sp. | reverse complement strand
TATCCACGCCGCCGTTTACCGATGGTCAGGACATTTCCAGTTATGCGGCCGCCAGTATCTACCGATTGCGGGCTGCGGGCATCATCGCCGGCCGGGCAGATGGCAGCTTTGATCCGTCCGGATACTGTACCCGGGCGGAGGCGGCAGTCATTGTCTGGCAATTGACCAGGAGAATTTAGGAGGTGACCGTCACGAAGAAGATTTTTACCGTATTGTTGATACTGGTATTAGCAGTGGCAGCCATCTCCTGCGGGCGCTCAGCAGATCCAGCTGGCCAGGAAGAATTGGGTGGGCCAATCCCGGCCCAGTCAGCTGCCGAGCCAAATACCGCCGACCATGGGCAGCTGTCACCGGCCGAGGATCAGCAGAATGTCACGGCCCAGGGGCGCCAACCGGTGGAATCAGCATCGGCTGCCGAGAGTGAAGTCGGTATTGGAAAAACTGCCGAAAATGAGCCGGTCATGCCTCCTGAAGGTAAGCGGACGGTCAATATCACTATCAGGTCCAAGGCCGGTGGCCCCATCCTCCCTGGGACCCCCATAGAATGGAAGCAGGGAGACACAGCCTTATCGGTGCTGATCCGGGCGGGCAAACAATACGGTATTCCGGTAGTATATCGCGGCAGCCAAACCGCGGCCTATGTGGAGGGGATAAACAATCTGTTCGAGTTCGATCAGGGGCCGGAAAGTGGATGGATATATGGGGTAAACGGGGTCCGCGCCGGGGTAGGCTGCGGGACCTGTCAGGTATCAGCCGGGGAGGCCCTTGAGTGGGTTTACGTCACCTCTCTGGGGGAGGGTTTGCAATGACTTGGTTTTCATATCTGCATCCCCTGACCAAAGCCATATATTTTGGGACGCTATTTCTGTGCATCATGCTGATATTTGACCCGGCGGCGATGCTGATTGTGTTGTCGGGTCTGCTGCTGACCATGCGCTATGCGACCACCGGGCCGGTTCAGCAGTATAACCGCTTTCTGGGTTACCTGGCTGCAGCCGTTATTCTGATCAATTTTCTCTTCAACCACCGAGGCACCCATGTCTTGACCTGGCTGCTGGACCGGCCCCTGACCCTGGAAGCCCTAATATACGGCATTACCTCAGCCTTGATGATCATCTGTATCATCCTCCTTTTCCAGACGGCCAGCGGCACTATCAATACCAGCCAGTTTCTGTACTTGTTCCGCAGGATTGGGCCGCAGCTGGGCCTGCTGATCAGTATGACCTGCGGATTTTTCGACCAGTGTTCGACCCGGGGCCGGCAGATCCAGCAGGTGGCAAGGATTAAGGATATCGATATGAAACGGGGGACAGTCAAAGAACGCTTACTGGCTGGAATGCAGATCATGCATGCTTTGATAGCCTTGACCCTGGAAAATGGTTTGATTACCGTCCAGACCATGAAAACCAGAGGTTATAACCTGGGGCGCCGTACCAGCAGCCTGAGCCATAAATTCAGATCAAGGGACGGGAATTTCACCTTGCTGACGTTGGTGTTGTCCGGGAGCCTGGTATATATCTGGGTCAGCGGAGTCTACCGTATATCGGTGTATCCCAGCCTGAAGCTGGCTGGTCCCGGTTGGGAGGGAGCCCTGTTTTATGGGCTTTATGGGGTGTTGCTGCTGCTGCCTCTATACAGATCCGGAAGCGGTCGGCAAAAAATGCGCCGGCAGAGAGAAGGCCTATGAAGATATTGGAACTGAGCCAATTGTCTTTCCGCTATCCCAATCAGCCCCGGGCAGCGCTGAAAAACATCAGCCTGAGTATCAGGGCTGGGGAGATCGTTTATGTGTGCGGCCCCACCGGCAGCGGCAAAAGCACCCTCCTGAGGTGCCTGAAGCGGGAAATCCGGCCAGCCGGGGAAATGGCCGGGAAGATTTTATACACCGGGCGGGATCTGGATACTTATTCATCTCTGGAGCTAATCCGGGATATCGGCATGGTCTTCCAGGACCCCGAGGAACAGACGGTCATGGACACGGTAATGGGAGAGATGGCGTTCGGATTGGAAAACATGGGGTTGGCAACCGGGCAGATCAGGCAGAGGCTTTCGGAGACCGCCGGTTATTTAGGCTTGGAGGGGATTTTGCCCAAGTCCCTGAAGCAGCTGTCCGGGGGAGAGAAGCAGAAGGTCAATTTGGGAGCGGTGCTGGCCATGCGGCCCAAGCTGCTGCTGCTGGATGAGCCCTTGGCCCAGTTGGATCCCGTGGCGCAGATGGAACTGATCGACATAATCCAGAGGATAAACCGGGATTTCGGGATCACCATCATTATTGCCGAGCATAACCGGGATGAGCTGATGGCCATGGCTGATCAGATGCTGATCCTGAACGAAGGGCGCCCGGTTCGGCTGGGAAAACTGCGGCAGCTGGCAGACGAGGCGGATCCAGATGATTTGGAATTCATGCCGGTGCCGGTGCGGCTGTTTGCCCCGATAAGCCTGAGCCCGCCTGATGTCCTTCCGCTGACCGTCAGGGAGGCCCGATCTCTGCTGGCAGAATATCCGGGCTTCAAACCCAAGAATCCGGTTCGGTTTAGGCTGGAAAATCCCAGCAGGCAACCGGTCCTGGAGGCGGACAACGTGCTCTTTGCTTATCGGGGTGATCCTGGGCGGATTGTGCTGAAACATCTGGATTTCCAGGTCCATGCCGGAGATTTTGTGGGGATAGCCGGGGGCAATGGCGCCGGCAAGAGTACTCTGCTGAAAATATTGTGCGGGCTGCTGGAACCCCTGGACGGCAGGGTGCGGGTAGGCGGCCGCAGTCGCGGCGCTGGGAGAAGAGATCTGAGCAGCCAGATTTTCTATATACCCCAGAACCCGTTGACCTACTTCACCCATGATCGGGTAGGAGCAGAAATTGATGATGCCGCCCGGCTGGGGGGAGTTGACCCGCAGGCTCACCCGGTCCTGGAAGAGCTGCAGCTGCACTCTTTACTGGAGATGCATCCATATGACCTTAGCGGCGGTGAAAGGCAAAA
>CAZDND010000209.1:0-2995 GCA_964506825.1 uncultured Syntrophothermus sp. | reverse complement strand
CTCACGCCGAGGCCGTTTAAAAAGGGTACTTTATCAGTGGTCTCGAACCGTCCCCTTGTTTGAGTCTGGAGACTATCATCACAATATACTCCATCTATCATCATTTCACGCTTTTTTGAATCCACCTAAGTCATAAAAGGTTTCGACAATTTCGACAAAAATTGGAAAATTTTCTTGTTTAAAGACAAAAAATTACAAGGTATTTCACTTTCAGCAGAGAATTAATATCAATCGACAGGAAATTGGTCACTAATAATCAGAAAATTTTGAGGAGGCGCCATTAATGTCAGTTTACGAAACCCACTTTTGGAAAGATTCCTACCACTGGAGAACCAAGTTGGACCAGATCTACCCCAAGACCCCAGCATATTATGTTCTGCGGGACCACAGCATGTTTAATCCCGATAAAGCTGCTACTTGGTTTTATGGAGCCGAAATCACCTATGATGAGTTGTACCTCAAGTGCACCCGCCTGGCCAATGTACTGGTTGAACAGGGAATCAGCAAGGGAGACCGGGTTGGACTTCTCCTTCCCAACTGCCCCCAATTCGTAATTTCGTACTGGGGAGTACTGATGACCGGTGGGATTGTGGTTAATCTTAACCCACTTTATACCGCTGAGGAACTCAAGCACCTGTTCGAAGATTCAGGTTTGAAAGGTCTCATAACTTATGATGCCACCATTCCCATGATTAAAAAGCTGGTCAAGGAATGTGATATTCCCACGGTCATCGTTACCAAACTGTCAGATTTCATGCCGGTGGGCAAAGTAAGCACCCCCGAAGAGTTGGGCCTGGAATCGAATTGGCATCATTTTTCTCAGCTTCTGGATAGTGACGAATGGTTCGCACCGCCGGAGGTTGACATTCAAGCTGATGATCCGGCGGTCATCCAGTATACCGGAGGAACGACAGGTGTCCCCAAAGGAGCGGTTCTGACCCAGCGTAATATCACTACCAATTCCATGTCCCTCTACCAGTGGACGGTGGACAAGACCGAGCGTACGCCGGTTGAAAACCGCCGGGTTCTATGCACCATCCCGTTCTTCCACGTTTACGGGGAAAGCTGTTGTATCTGCTGGGCGGCCTTTGCCAATGCGACCCTGGTCATCCTGCCACGGTTTGAGATTGACGAAGTATTCGACACCATCAAGGCATTTGACTCGTTCCTTTATTGGCCGGCGGTTCCAACTATGATCCAGGCTCTCATGTATCATCCGAGAATGAAAGAAATCAATTGGCATAGAAAATTTGCCTATGCCGGTTCGGGAGCGGCCCCGGCCTCGGAAGAACTGATCAAAAAATGCAAGCAGAACGATTTCAATTTCTATGAAGGATGGGGAATGAGCGAAACCGGTTCCCTGGGTCTGAGCACCCCCACCTGCAAACCGAAACCAATGAGTGTAGGTATTCCGTTCCCCGATGTGGATATCCGGCTGGTTGATGAGGATGGCAATGATGTTCCTCTGGGAGATTCAGGAGAAATCTTGCTGAAAAGCCCTCATGTTATGAAAGGGTACTGGAATAAGCCGGAAGAGACGGCCAATGCGCTGACTGCGGATGGTTGGCTGAAAACCGGAGATGTGGCCTATATGGACGAAGATGGCTATGTGTTCATCGTCGACCGCACCAAAGATATGATTATCACCGGCGGATTTAACGTCTATCCCCGGGAGGTGGATGAGGTTCTGGCCAAACATCCCAAGGTGGCGGATGCCATCACCGTTGGAGTTCCCGATGAATACCGCGGAGAGGCCGTTAAATCATTTGTTCAGCTGAAGCCGGACCAGCAGGCTACTGAACAAGAGCTGATTGCCTTCTGCCGTGAACACCTTACTGCCTACAAGGTTCCAAGATCAATCGAATTCCGTCCGGAGCTGCCTCGAACCAACACCGGCAAGGCTCTCCGTCGGATTCTGCGCGATGAGTAAGGCGGGTAGGAGAATCGAATACCACCCATGAAACTATATTGTGGCCGTATTATCTGGCTGGGTATTGTTGTGTCAGGTTTAAGTCCTGTTGATCGGAAAGAACAAACAGGTTAAATAGTTGCGGTAGCAGCAGGCACACTGCCAACCGATCGGCTCATTACGGGATCTGAAAAGCCCTTAAGTTTTTGACGATAAATTACAAGAATCTGAACTGACTGATAAATATATATTCAACGATCACCCGGAGGTATTGGCAGATTAATCCGCCAATACCTCCGGGTATTTTTGCTCCTGAATGAGTATAATCAGGTGCCGCAGGGCGGTGATCAGTTAAGATTTTGATTTCTAAAAAGTAAAATGGGGGCGGTTTTTTATAGGATTTGGGCCGCACACCAGGGTTTATGGGGTATAATTATTCTTGATTTACTTATTTAAGCAGGGAAGGTGCAAATATTTATGAGAAAGCCATTGTTTATTGGATCTGCGGTTGCGGTTGTAACTCCATTTAATGAAAATGGAATTGACTTTGATAAGTTGGGCGAACTTATCGAATTTCAGATTCAAGGCGGGTCTGACGCTATCGTAGTCTGCGGTACTACTGGTGAAGCCTCAACTATGCCTGATGATGAACACGTCGCGGTGATAAAATACGCCGTTCAGAAAATCAATAAAAGGGTGCCGGTAATCGCCGGGGCAGGAAGTAACGACACCCGCCATGGGGTCGATTTATCGATAGCTGCGGAAAAAGCCGGAGCGGATGGAATCCTTTCGGTTACCCCTTATTACAATAAAACCACCCAGAAGGGACTTTACGAGCATTTCAAACTGATAGCCAACAACATTCGGATACCGATAATTCTTTATAATATTCCGGGCCGGACTAATCTTAATATGGACCCGGAGACAATCCGGGATTTATCTGAGATTGACAACATCATTGCCTTAAAAGAATGCAACCTGGCACAAGTGGGGGATGTAATCAATTTGTGCGGCAATGGTTTCGCGGTGTATTCAGGTGACGATAACACCATATTGCCGGTCCTCTCATTGGGCGGCACCGGGGTC
>CAZDND010000208.1:0-3001 GCA_964506825.1 uncultured Syntrophothermus sp. | reverse complement strand
GTAATCCCCGGTTTAAAAGGATTAAAATGTACTCTCGATTAGCTTTATCTTATCATACAGAGCCTGGTTAATCGGGGTAGGCAGACTATGTTTTCTGCCCAGCTGCAGGATGGTGCCAGCAAACAATTCGACCTCGGACTGCCGACCTGCTTCCAGATCCTGGCGCATGGAGGGTTTGCCATGGGGATTAAGCGTTGCCAGGACCTGGAGCCAGTAATTCAGATCCTCCTCGGTAAGGGATACTCCCTCGTAAGGGGCCAGAGCAATAACTTCTTTCATGGCAGCAATCATGGTCTTCCTCGGACTCCCCTCCTCCTGGAGGGTCCCGTAGTTGCCTTCGTAAACGGCTGCGGTCTGATTGACACCTACATTCAGCATCAGCTTTCCCCAAAGGCGTTTCCACATATTGTCATCAATTTCGTAAGGAATTGATGCTCCAGCAAAGAAATCCGCAACTTGGCGAGTTTTTGGTGAAATCGATCCTGGTTCATTATCTCCGATACACAGGATCCCCATGTGTTGGTAGGTCATCCGGTTGCCGGTTTTAACCGCATCCATGCCCTGGGCCACGCATAACAGCACCTTTTCCATACCGTAGGTCTCTCCGATTATGGCCTCGCTGGTGATCCCGTTGAGGGTAGAAATAATCAAGGTATTGTCCCCTATTTGGTTTTCCGCCAACTTAATGGCGGATGCCAGAGCATTGTATTTGACCGTGAAGATGACCAGGTCGGCTGGTTCGCCGGCTTGATCAGGGGTGATATAATTAAATCGGCAAAGCTCATTATTGCAGTATACTTGCTCTCGCCGGTACCTGTTAATCCGGTCTTCATCGGCAATAATTCGCAGGTTTATTGATGGTGCGGCGGTGGATATATGATGGCCGTACAATATGCCCAAAGCGCCCAAACCGATTATTGACACCGTTTTTATACTCATGGGGAGCAATATCCTTTCTGCCATTATTAGGGATAAATTAAAGAATATTTGATTCCATGATCATACTGCCTTGACCCGGCTGCGTCAACCGGCGGCTCATGGAGCTTGCCCCAAAAATCATATCTAAATGGTAATGCGCAGTCATCATGAAACCCAAAGATGGCATTCCATCAATGGTGTAATCAAGGGACAATGATTAACAGGTTCTGAAGTCAGGCCATCTTTTCGAAATCACCAATCGATCAGCGACCTATATCGTCTGAAGGGATATTAAGTATTAAGTTTGGCCGACAAGGATACATTACGCAATCCGCCAAGCTGGGATACTAACATTCCAGAAAGCATAAGAATGCACCCCAGGATTTCCTGACCTCGCATAATTTCGCCCAAGATCAGATAACCACCGATCACCGCAAACACAGTCTCCATGCTCAGAATGATAGCTGCATGCGCAGGTGGAGCCCATTTTTGAGCGACGGTTTGCAGGGTATATGCAATGGCTACCGAAAAAAATCCGCCGTATAGTATGGGCACCAGCGAAGCCTGCACGTCACGGACATCGAATGATTCCAGCATGAGTGCGGTAATCAGACTTAAAACCGAGCAGGTAATAAATTGCACTGACGAAAGCTTAAGAACGTCGACCTTTCGCGAATACCGACCAATGATTAGTATATGGGCTGTCCAGAATAGCGATCCGATGAGGACCAGGAGATCGCCATGGTTAATAGAGATATCTTCCTTAATAGTTAAAAGATAAAGCCCCGACAAAGCTAACCCAACCCCCATCCAGGTTCCCCGACCTACGGATTGTTTTAGGAATAGGCCCACGATTGGAACCAGCACAACATATAGAGCTGTTATGAAGGCAGTCTTACCAGCCGAGGTTTCCACGATCCCCACTTGCTGCAGGGAAGCAGCAATGAAGAGTACCAATCCGGCCAGCAGCCCTGGCAGCAAAGGATTCATACTACCTCCCCCGGAGGCTTTAATGCTCCGTGAACGGTAAAGGATCAATGGCACTAAAGAAAGCCCACCGAGCATGAATCTTATCCCGTTGAAATAAAAGGGCCCAATATGTTCCATGCCTACTCTTTGCGCAACAAAGGCAAAACCCCATATAGCAGCAGTCAAGAGCAACAGCAGATTGGATTTAAGAATACTCATAACAAATTAATCGCGTCTCCGGATCGGTCCAAGCGGACCATCCAGAGCCTTCCTCGATAGATGTGATCAGATGGCTTTTAAAAACACTAACCCCTTCGCCTTGGGGAAAAACCACCTGGTCCGTAATTCTGATTTCAATATGAGTCCAAAGATATACAGTATGGATCCCCTACACCCACAACATCGAACACCTTGATAGATTGGGAAGCACCCTTTGGGAAAATGTCGAAGGACTCTTTTATATCCAATCTGACCGATGCCGCATTGCAGGCAGCTTCAGAGACCAATACCTGTCCGCCAGTGGTGAAAGACTCTATTTGGGATGCAATCTTGACAGTCATCCCCATTATGGAGGTCTTCGTGGTCTTGTTAAGCTTTATGTTTCCAATGACCACCGGGCCGGAATTTATGCCGATGCCCATCTGCAGTGCAGGTAGCCCTTGTTGAGTGTTCCGCGAATTAACCTCTTTCAAGCACCGGTGCATATCAATAGCGCAGGCTATCGCCGACGCCGAATGCTGATGCCTCAATGCAGGGGCAGTGAAATATGCCATAATAGAATCACCCAAGATATCGACTATCTTCCCCTGGTAACGATCAATGACGTCATTCATTGCTGCGAAATAACCATTGACCAGCACCATCAGATTTGGGGGCTCGAGATTGTCGCAGAGTTCCGTGAACCGACGCAAGTCTGCAATAACGATGGAAACATCCTGCCTGGATCCTGAAGATAATGTATTTATACGGCTCATTGGAGGCTTCCTTCCTCACCCCTTTTGGGGCAAACCTGGCCAAGGTGTCTTTACGACACCGAATATTTACAGGCTGCCATGCTCGGCAGCGTAACTAATTCTATCGCTTAATAACGATTTCTGCCAGAACCCAGGTACAG
>CAZDND010000207.1:519-3012 GCA_964506825.1 uncultured Syntrophothermus sp. | reverse complement strand
TATTCCATTTCGTATTGTTTCGCAAGATCATAGGCCTTATTTAATGTTGCCTCCATGCTATTACTAACCCCCTTAATTAGTTGCAGATTATTCCGACCCACTCTTTCGGTTGACCAATAGGATCTTTGGGGTAGAAAAACCGGCGAGCAGCCACGGTCCCCTGTTTCGCAACCCAGTTCTCCCCAACTATTTCATCATCGGAAAAGGTATGATCCATCCCGGCCTTAATTGCTCCGCTTTGAATATAACTGCAGTCCATGGAATAACAATGTGTTCCAGATCATTGTTTGTAACTTCGGTATTACTTGTCGTCCTCCTTCCCAGTAAACTTCCTATCCCATAAATACCAGTCCGGATCATTTGGTAAAGCCTAAACCCTTTAGCCCCAAATTACTAATCAATCGGCCCCTTATTCCCCGTGCCGCCAGCATACCCATTATCAATATGAATAGCAGGGCATATAGCAGATCCCACCATAAACTGGTTTCCATAAAACCGGGGCATTTAACAGTGCTCGTGCAATAATAAGCCTTCTTTGCATACCGCCTGACAATTCCTTTATCTTGACCCGCGCTTTGTCCTGGAGCTCCATGAAGACTATCAGTTCCTTGATCCTTTTTTGGGCCTTCGGCAGGTCCATACCATAAAATCGGGAGTAGATCAGCAGATTATCCTCAACGTTCAGTTCAACATCCAAATTATCCTGCTGGGGAACAATTCCCGAAAAGGACTTGATTTGCAGGGACTGGTACTGGGGATTACACCCAAAAACATCAATAACCGTGTCGTCATGATATTCGGGTACTGCCTTGCCGTAGATCATTTTCAACATGGTGGTTTTTCCAGCGCCATTAGGCCCCAGCAATCCGAAACACTCTCCCCTTCCAACATCAAAGGTCAAATCATGGACTGCCTTCAGCTGGCCGAATGATTTATTTACTTTGCAAATCCGTATAACCGGTTGGTTCATGGTATGTTTTCCTTCTTCTTTATTCTAAGCAAACTCCAACTGCAGATCCCGCGCGGCATAAAATACCAGTGATCTTGATTAATCTTCTGATAACAATTTAGATCGGCAGCAAATTGACCGGCTAAACAAGACCATTCCAATACTGACTGTTGATGCCGCACTAATATTATAACTGAAGCATGTCAACCCAGTAGTTTCAAGTTTCTCTTTATCCTCGTTGTCTGCTCCTGGAAACCATAAGCCCGTTGATACCTTGGTCGGTTTTGGAGTAGAATATAAATGTTAATTGTAGTCGAATATGAATCAAGGAGATTGGTATGTATCTAAATCAAGCTACCGACTACGCTTTCCGTGCGGTTTTGTTCCTTGCTCATCAGCCTATTGGCAAAGTGGTTGATTCACAAGCCATCGCCAGGCAGGAACACATTCCGACCCGCTTCCTGCTAAAGATAATGCCCTCTCTTATCCAAGCAGGCATCATCAAGTCTCAGCGGGGAGCCGGGGGCGGCTACGCGCTCAATAAGACTCCGGCAGAGATCAGCCTTTTGCATGTTCTGGAGGCGGTGGAGGGACCCATTAATTTGAATCGGTGTATAAGCGATCCCAGTTTGTGCAGTAAAAATGGCACCCCTTATTGTGAGATCCACTCCGCATTGGATGAGATCCGGATCCGGTTGAACGCTGAATTCGCAAGCCACAACTTTGAACAGATTATGAGGAAAGATCCGGATTATCTAAAAAAACTAACTGGTTGACCGATTAGAGAAAAAATCTGGTCCGATGGTTAACATCCAGATTCCTCCAAAGAAAGATTTCGAGAATATGATTTGGATTTTTTTATACGGATGAATGTGCTATCTTTCACATGTTCTGTCTAAATAAATGATGATTGGATTTCCGCTTGATCGGATATCCAATCATCATTCGGCTGGAACGAGATTAGTAACTGCCCAAATTTCTAAAAAATGCTGTTTGCAGGGCCAATTCTTCAAGAGCCGCTCGAATTGGCGACTTTGTGAGTCCTCCTTCAATGTCAGCGTAAAAAACATAGCTCTGTCCCATTGAACCCCTCGGACGCGATTCCAGTTTGGAGAGATTAATGCCCCTCCTGGCAAATGGCTCCAGAGCATGGTAAAGAGCTCCCGGATAATCCTTTAATTCAAATATTATCGAAGTCTTTTCGCCTGTTTCCGCGGGTCGCCTGCCAATCTTAATGAATGTTGTGCAATTGCCTTTCTCATCCTCCATATTTTCCGCCACCACCTCCAGCCCGTACATAGCGGCCGCCTTTTTTGAACCTAACGCCGCCGCTATGCGGTCTTCATCTCTGGCGTTCATAGCGGCCTCAGCCGTACTCCTGACGATTTCCTGCCGCGCCCTGGGAAGCATGACTGCCAGGCTTTTCTCGCATTGCAAGATGGCCTCCGGCTGCGAGATAACCAATTCAATTTCCTCCATACTTACCTTTTCCCGTGCCATGAGGCAATGGCTTATGGCCAACACAACCTCTCCGGTTATATATA
>CAZDND010000207.1:0-509 GCA_964506825.1 uncultured Syntrophothermus sp. | reverse complement strand
CAATAAGACCGCACATCGTAGCCCGAATTGATCCGGAACTGCTGTTGCTGATGGGTACCAAGCCCTCTTCAACCTGTCCTTTGACCACCATATCAAAAACATCCCCGATGGTGGGAGCATAGATGAATTCTTCCTGGGCATCCCAGTACAGGCGGGCTGCTTCTTCAGAGTAAGTTCCTCCGGGTCCCAGAATCGCCTTGTTGATCATTGCATCGACCTCCCCACCGCAATAGCTACCCGGTTCATATCGAACATCATTTTATGGAACTGGGCTGGAGTCAGAGACTGCTGCCCATCGGATACGGCTTTTTCAGGGCAAAGATGGACTTCGACCATTATCCCGTCTGCTCCGGCGGCAATCGCCGCCTTGGCCATGGGAGCGACCAGATGAGCATGACCCGTGGCATGACTGGGGTCAACAATGACGGGCAGTCCGGAAACGCTTTTCACTACGGCTACTGCTGAAAGATCCAGCGTGTTGCGCGTCCACTGCTCGTGGGTACGAATGC
>CAZDND010000206.1:0-3013 GCA_964506825.1 uncultured Syntrophothermus sp. | reverse complement strand
GTGGCAGCAATGCCATGGGACTTTTTCATGATTTTATTGACGAACCCGGGGTTCGTTTGATTGGTTGTGAAGCCGCAGGACATGGTATCGATACATCGGAGACGGCCGCTACCTTGGCGACTGGAACCATAGGTATCTTTCACGGGATGAAGTCCTATTTTTGCCAGGACAATTATGGCCAAATCGCACCAGTGTATTCAATTTCGGCGGGTCTGGACTACCCGGGAGTGGGTCCAGAGCATGCCAATCTCTACGATTCCGGCAGGGCGGAATATGTTCCGATCACTGATTCCGAGGCAGTAGATGCATTCGAATTCCTGTCGCGAACGGAAGGAATTATTCCTGCCATCGAAAGTGCACATGCGGTGGCCTACGCCATGAAGCTGGCTCCGGTAATGAGAGAAGACCAAATTATGGTGGTTAACCTTTCCGGCCGGGGGGATAAGGATGTGGCTGCCATAGCCCGCTACAGAGGGGAGCAGATTCATGAATAAATTATCAAGGGCGTTCTCCCGCGGCAAGGCGTTTATTCCCTTTATCACAGCGGGCGACCCCTCACTGGAAATTACCGAGCAGCTGGTGCTGCAGATGGCCCAAGCCGGGGCTGATTTAATTGAGTTGGGGATACCTTTTTCGGACCCCATTGCCGAAGGACCGGTGATTCAAGCCGCAGATAATCGCGCGCTGGCTGGTGGTACAACCACGGATAAAATATTTGCCATGGCAGGACGTATCCGGGAGACCTGTGATGTCCCGATGGCCTTTATGACCTATGTCAATCCCATATTTACCTATGGAGTGGATAAGTTTATGAACCATTGCCAAATAGAAGGTATTGACGCCGTTATCGTTCCTGACCTGCCCTTTGAAGAAAAGGAAGAGCTATTGCCTTTTTGTTCAAAACATGATGTGAGACTAATATCAATGATTGCACCAACATCCCTTCATCGCATTCGTATGATTGCCAGTGAAGCGGAGGGCTTTGTCTATTGTGTTTCATCAATGGGGGTCACCGGGGTCAGGAGCGAGCTTGGCAGTAGTGTGGAGCAAATGGTAAAAATGGTGAAAGGGGTCAAGGATATTCCTTGTGCCATCGGGTTCGGGATCTCCACCCCAATACAAGCTGCCCAAATGGCAGAATATGCCGATGGAGTAATCGTCGGCAGCGCCATCGTAAGCATGATAGAGAAATACGGGACTGAATGTGTAAACCCGGTGGCGGAATATGTTCGCAGTATGAAAAACGCCATCCGATAAAGGTTAATTCTATAGCAATTAAACCGATGATCAAGATGAGTAGGTATTGGCAGGTATCCCAGAGAGCCGCTGCTGGTGGGAAGGCGGTATACCGGAAAATACTGAATGGACTTGTGAGGGCGGCTCAAAACCGAGAGGGAGTAGACGCCGACGGGAACTCTGTCCGTTATCAGCAGAGTGCATATGATGGTATGTAAAATGAGTGGACGATTTATCGTCAATTGGGGTGGTACCGCAGAAGTTCAGGCTTTTGTCCCTTGTCAGGGATAGAGGCTTTTTTTATTGCCCGGAAGGATATTGATTCCGGGCAATACCCGATAATGCATGAACCATTGAAAGGAGGCCGGGATGATGATCAGACCTGATTACCAGAGCGCCCAGGTCCTGGCGGGGGACTACAAGATCCTGCCGATATGCCGGGAAATATATGCCGATGTGATTACTCCGATTGCCTTGTTAAGGAAGTTTGCGGGGATGAGCCGACGCTATTATTTGCTGGAGAGTATCGAAGGAGGTGAAAAGTGGGGCCGTTATTCTTTCCTGGGATTTGATCCGGTTTTACGGGTTAACTGCAAGGAAAACCGGGTGACAATTGAAAAGAATGGGGTATTTACACACATCACGACCAATCATCCCTATGATGTGCTGCGGGAAATTCAGCAGGAATATAAATCTCCCCAGATAACTGGTATGCCCCCATTTACTGGAGGATTTGTGGGCTACCTGGCCTATGCCATGATTGCATATCCGGAACCCAGATTATCCATTAAACGGGGTGAATTCGACGATTTTGATCTCATGTTGTTTGACAAGGTCATTGCTTATGATCACCTGAAACAGAAAATTTCTATTGTGGTCAATATGAAAACTGACCAGGTGACCGAAAATTACCACAGGGCGGTGGCGGAAATCGAGACTATTGCCTGCCTTATAGGTGATACGGCTCAGCTGCCCCAGCTTACAAGTGATAGGGATGTGAATTTTAGTTGTAATGTCAGCAAAGCGGAATACTGTCAGATGGTCGAACGCACCAAAGAATACATTCGTGAGGGAGACATCTTTCAGGCCGTGATTTCGAGGCAGTTTACGGCGCCGTACCAGGGCAGCCTGCTGAATGCCTACCGGGTTTTGAGAACCACCAATCCTTCGCCCTATATGGTTTACATGAATATCGACGGAGACGAAATTATAAGTACCTCTCCCGAGACCCTGGTGCGGTTGCAAAACGGTCGGCTGACGACCTTTCCGGTGGCTGGTTCCTGTGCCAGAGGCAAGACCGACGTCGAGGACCAAAGCCTGGAAAAGGCCCTATTGGCCGATGAAAAAGAGCTGTCGGAACATAATATGCTGGTTGATCTGGGCCGCAACGATCTGGGGAAAATCTCGCAGTTCTCTTCGGTGGAAGTCACGAATTATATGGCTATTCATCGCTATTCCACCATCATGCATATTTGTTCCCAGGTTGAGAGTGATATTCTGCCCGGTTGTGATGGATACAGCGCTCTTGAGGCGGTGCTGCCGGCGGGGACTCTTTCCGGTGCACCCAAGGTAAGGGCTTGCGAGATTATCAACCAGATTGAAACTGAACCCCGGGGTATCTACGGAGGGGCGTTGGGTTATCTGGATTTTGACGGGAATATGGATACCTGTATCGCTATTCGTATGGCCGTAAAGAAGGACAACCGAGTATACGTTCAGGCCGGTGGTGGGATTGTAGCCGATAGTGTCCCGGAAAATGAGTATGAAGAATCAGGAA
>CAZDND010000205.1:0-3027 GCA_964506825.1 uncultured Syntrophothermus sp. | reverse complement strand
TCAGAATGGAGGATTTTATCATCGACCTGTTTGTCCAGCAGGTCAGCCCCATGGATGAACACGGGTTCTTTTCTTTTGGGGTGAACAACAACACCAGTCTGGAGTTGTGTTTGAAAGCCGGATTGGTAATCCTGGAAGTCAATGAAAATATGCCCCGGGTCCCGGGCGGGTCGGAAGATGCCGTGCATATTTCCATGGTTGATTACATTATTGAGGGATCCAACCCGGCCATTGCCGAATTTCCTCCCTTTAAGGAACCCAGCCCGGTTGACCAACAGATGGCTGAACTGCTAATGGAGGAGATCACTGACCGGGCTTGTCTTCAACTGGGTATCGGAAGCCTGCCCAACCTCTTGGGCGAGCTGATCTGCAAGTCGGATCTCAAGGACCTGGGGATCCACACCGAGATGTTTTGCGATTCAATGATCAGTTTGTTCGATGCGGGAATTGTAACCGGTCGTTACAAGACTATCGATCGCTGCAAAATGGTGTTTTCTTTTGCCATGGGGACCCGTGAAACCTATGATTTTATGGACGGCAATCCTGCTTTGGCCAGCTATCCCACCAGCTACACTAACGATCCCAACGTAATTGCTCTCAACGACCGGGTGGTTTCCATTAATAATGCTTTGTCGGTAGATCTTTTCGGGCAGGTATGTTCGGAGAGCTCCGGTCTGCGGCAAATTTCTGGTACTGGCGGACAAGTGGAGTTTGCCTCCGCCGCCTGGCACTCCCGGGAAGGCAAAGGTTTTCTGTGTTTATCCAGCACCTATAACGACAAAAATGGCCTTAGGAAATCGCGCATTCTGCCGACTCTGCCCACGGGAAGCATTGTTACAACCCCAAGAACCTGGGTCGATTACATCGTTACCGAGTACGGCAAAGCTCGTTTGAAGGGCAAGTCCTCCTGGCAACGGACGGAAATGTTGATCGGCCTGGCTCATCCCGACTTCAGGGATGAATTGATCCAACAGGCTGAGGAGAGCCGTATCTGGAGGCGCAGCAATAAGATCCCGAGAAATTAGAACCCCCGGCCGGTAAAATCGGTTTGGTCCGTAAGAGCCGTGCGCCAAAGTCTCAGCGAAAAAACAAGCGGCCGTCTGCATAATAATTGCAGATTGCCGCTGGTTACTTTTCTTCGGTTCCAAGCCTGTCTACGGTTGCCCTGGACAGATCCGGGATGATCCCCTAGCTCTTCCACAAACCGTGCAGGTTACAATATGCTTTGATAACCAGTGGCTCGCCTCCATCCTCGATACAGAAGCTTACCTGCGGTTCCTGGTCTGGTTTAAGGAATTCCCGATAAGCCTTATTTCCCACCAATACTTCTACCCATTCAATATAGTGCTTTTCGTTCATGGGGTGGGGCTCGCTGCCGATCTTGACCGTCAGAATATTGCCCTGCCGTGACCCAACTGGGATATGTTTCTCGAAAGATGCGTCCACCGTGTTCTCATTCATGATTTCCATAGGCAGGCCGCAGCAAACTAACTCCCCATTGCCTTCAAACAGCACCTCGACAATATTGCCGCAAACCTCGCATTTGTATACTCCTAAGTACTTGGCCATTCAGTATCCCTCCCTCAATTTAGTAATATGACCCATTATCTTCTACAATCTTTCGCCTGATAATGCCATTTTAAGGTATTATGGCGCTGGGTGTCAAAACTCGGCGCCGGCAAAATGCTGCCCTGGATCTCATTTAACCCTTTCCCAACATTTGTCAATTCAGCACGCGCCTGAGCCATTTTTGTCTGGCATCAGTTGGTGGGCCGCCACTTATCCACCCTGGTAATCATTCAGATCTTGAACATATTTTTGTTGCAGCCCCGGTCCACTTCCCCTTGCAAGGTTACATGGCTGATGCCATACTTCACCTTCAGCAATTGTTCGATTCGATCAAAAATCAAATCTACCTCCGAAAGCTGCATGTCTTCTATATCGATATGGGCCTCGAAAAATATGGTTTTTTCGTCTATCATCCAGCTATGAATATGATGGATATCGTGGACCGTCTCAAAGGACTCAATGTCCAATTTAATCGCCTCGTAATCCAGATCAGCCGATGATTGCATCAATACATTTACCGCGGTCTTAATTACCTGCCAGGTCGCTTTGATGATGTATAGCGAGATAAGCACTGTAATCAAGGGGTCTATCCATATAAACCCCCACAGCTTGATAGCTATGCCTCCGGCCACCACCCCCACCGATGATACAGCATCGCTTAATAGGTGCAGATAACTGGATTTGATGTTCAGGTTTTTTCGGGAATCTTTAGCCAGCAAAAAGACGGAGATGGTATTGGCCGCCAGGCCAAGCAGTCCTATGCTTATCATGAGAGTACTATTGATATCTCCCGGGGTTCTGATCCTTTGAAAGGCTTCATAGATCAGCACCGCCGATAAGACCATCAGCACCGTGGCATTAATGAAAGCAGTCAGAATTTCAGCCCTTTTGTAACCATAGGTTTTTTTGGCATCCTTCGGCTTTTGGCCGATTTTATAAGCAATGTATGACAGGGCAATAGCAGCGGTGTCGCTCAAGTTGTGGACTGCATCTGATAACAAGGCCAGACTTCCCGAAAGGAGCCCCCCGACAATTTCAGTGATAGTGATGGCTGCATTCAGCATGGTTACCCAGAAAATTTTCTTGCCCGACATGCCGGAAATCTCATGCCGGTGTTCTGGCTCGCGGTGACCTATTATCCTCCCGGGAGACGGTATCCCTTTCTTCTCCATTTCAGCTTCCCCCCTTTGGCACCATCGCTTGCATATCCTTGAGCTGGTTGGTGGCTGCTCAGAACAATAATAAAACAAAGGGATTGAATTTCCTAAAATCTTCCCGGAAAACCCAACCCCTTGTGATCAACTAACCGTATAAAAATCCCGGTTCTTCTATTCCCACTCGATGGTCCCGGGAGGCTTGCTGGTGATATCATACACAACCCGGTTGATACCTTGGACCTCGTTGACTATGCGGCGGGATATCCGGTCCAGGATTTCATGGGGAAGTCTGGCCCAGTCA
>CAZDND010000204.1:1287-3027 GCA_964506825.1 uncultured Syntrophothermus sp. | reverse complement strand
TAAATCTTCATCTACTGTCAGCGCTAGGCCTGCTTTAAGGGCAGTGTTATAGGCCATCACCGCCAAATCCTGTCGGCTGACAGCGGCCCCGGCACCAAACCACCCCGCTCCCGTCCCCTGAATTATGCCTGCCCGTTGAGCTGCACCCACATAGGGCGCATACCAAGCCGAGCCGAGCACATCGGAAAAGGCCGTTTCCCCGGCTTGGAACCCGGGCTCAAGGCCCCGCATCAGCAGGGTTACCATCTGCTCGCGGCTGACCATCTTCCGGGGCCTGAAGCTCCCGTCCCCGTAACCGTTCAGAACCTGGCGGCTGCTCAGATATGAGATTGCTTCCCGGGCCCAGGGCACACCGTCCAAATCCCAAAATGCTGGTTTTACCAGGGTCAAGTCGTAAATTCCCGGCTGCCCGGTCAGAAAAGCCTGATAGGCTGTTAAGGCCAAAGCCGCCTGCCGGGTGGCCATGGCGTCTACTTGACCGCCTCGAATATGACAAAAGCCCCCGTTGGTCTTATAGGTCATCAGAGTGCTGAGCAGATTGCCGTTCTCCTTGATGAAACGAGGGTCGCTCAAGTCGATGTCTAAAGCCGAGAGGGCAATGATGGCCTGGCTTAAGGTTTCTGAATAGCTGCCGGATGGCGATGCCAGGCTGCCATCCGTCTGTTGGACGCCAACCAGGTAGTCCAGCCCCCTGGTGATGGCCTTTTTAACCTCCGCCTGGTCCTGGTAGCGGCTCAGAGCGGTCAAAGCCATAGCCGTCAGGTCCGGATCGCTGTTACCGCCGCTCCCCAGAGCAAAACCGCCGTCCTCATGCTGAAACCCCATGATGGCTGCAATCAACTGATCACGGGTGTTGATGCATCCCGGGGTGGGCGCCGCTTCCAGGGCATCATAGGCCAACAGGGCAAATACCGGGGCGTTTACCCCCTGTCGAGTGATGTTGGGGAACTGATAAAGTCGGTCCAGCAGATCATAACCCTCTATGCTTTCTAGATCCATGCCCGCAGCCTGGGCTGCCATAATTATTTTGGCCAGGTCCGTGGATTTGGGAAAGCTGCCCTGAGCCTCCTGGACTCTCCGGATTAAAAACTGTCTGGCCAGACTGCCATCCAGGACCTGATGGCGAGCCAACAAAACGATATCCATTTCATCCTGGATTCCCTGGGAAGCTATGGCCTGGATCAGCTCGGCCAATATGCGGTCCAGCTCGGCCGGATTATATATTTCGGAGGTTTGCGCAGGGTTCACTTGGTACAGCCACTTCAAAGTCTGCCCGGACGACAGCTCACAGACATCTGCCGGCAGGGCAGAATATATCCCGTCCACCGTATACGTCCAGCCGCTGGCCGGCCCGTGATCGAATTCTGACAGCCCGTTGACGCTTTGGACATAACGGCTGCCGGCGCTGCCGGTAGTCTTTACATCAAGATCAGGTTGCTCCACCAGGACCGACAGGGCGGTATCCCCCTCCTGCCAATCCACCTCTCCGGAAAAGAAGACCTCCCCGTCCAGTCCGGTCACCACCAGGCGGATCTCGTCGCCGCCGCCTATCCCCAGGGAAGATTGAGTATACACCCACTTCAGGGATTGGCCCGCCGACAGTCGGCAGCCATCCGCCGATACGGAAGGAAATTCTCCGTCCACACTGTAAGTCCAACCGCTGGCCGGTCCGTACTCCAACTCCGCCAGACCATTGATGCTCTGCACATAGCGGTTGCCGGAACTGCCGGTCTACCTGCT
>CAZDND010000204.1:0-1277 GCA_964506825.1 uncultured Syntrophothermus sp. | reverse complement strand
CCGGTGAGTACCACATCCAGCTCGGGCCGATCCAACAGCACTGACAGAGCGGTGTCTCCCTCCTGCCAATCCAGGGTGCCGGAAAAGAGTATCTCACCGTTGAGCCCTTGGACCGTAAGCTCGATCCGGGGGGACACCCATTCCGAATCAGCTCGGATCTCCACAGCCGTCCGGACTATACCCGGGGAAGCATCTGGTTTTTCCTGGCTGAAGAAGATCTTCTGCCTGCCTTCAGTAAACGCTGACCCCGGGACCGTAATCCACCCATTCCCATCGGTCTTGCCCGTCCAGCTGTTCAGGGTCACATCCACGTCGGGCAGTGCGATGGTTGTGGAGGTGGTGGAAATTGGATTCCAGTTCTCGTCATAGACCGTTGAGTCATAGACTGCGGTCACATGAATCTCCAGGTCCTCCCCCCGCTCATATCCAGCTAAATCGGCATCAATAATCGGGATATAGGTCGAGGGTATACCCCCGGAAGGCCAGTCCCCGTAGAAGAACAACAGCTGGTCCCCATTGTTCAGGGTGTAGGCATTGAGATTTCCGTTGACTGCTCCCAGCCACCCGTCATAGCCTCCAAAAAGCCCGGCGGTCTCACCGTTGATAGCCGATATGTATTTGGTGCCGGAATAGTCCGCCATTACATAAGGAATCTGCTCCCGTTCCAGGAATTGGGCCACAGCTTCGGCTGGGGTAAGGTCGCCATCGTTGACGGCTGCGAAAGAAGCGGACTGGGCAATGGTTTTATAGGCTCCCTCCACCCGGATGGATATCTCGATAGTCGGAGGGGTTTCAGGCGCCGGGATTATTATGGTTAGGGCGGCGATTTTCGGTTCCCCACCCAACAGGACCTCCGCTTGCAGGATATAAGTACCGGCTTCCTGAAAGGTCAGGCTTACATATCCTTCATCACCAGCTTCAGGAACCACCGCAGCCTGGCTATCGCCCTTGAAGACGGTATACAGGGCACCCTCCACCGGTTGGGGCAGCCCCGCAGGGTCAAGGCCGGCTGCCATCAGCTGCAGGCTGATCGTTTCCCCAATCCCGGCCTTAACTGGATTCCCGGTAAAATATATGTAGGGATCATTGGCAACCGCCCCAGCAAGGCGATAAAAGGTAGCCTGTCCCGCCGCCAGGTCATCCAGGGCCAGCAGTACCTGGGCCGTGGCCATGGCATTGCTGCTGGAACTGTCTTCCCAGCCAAAACCCTGGTCGTCGGCCCGATATCCCAATAGGCAGTCCAGGGGGTTGTTTCCTTCGGCAGTAGTCCACTTTTC
>CAZDND010000203.1:0-3033 GCA_964506825.1 uncultured Syntrophothermus sp. | reverse complement strand
GTTGGCATGGGTACGGTTACCATGACCATGTTACCGGGTACGCCTTCGATCCAGAACGTGGTTCCGACCGCTGCGCTGGGAACTCAGTTGACCGCTGCGCCCTTGGTGGGCATCATCGCCGCGGTTGCCATGATTATATTCGGCTTATGGTACATGAAAGTTCAGTTGAATAAATGTATCGCCAACGGCGAGGGCTATGTAGGGAGTATAACTGACAAAGGCGATGCAGGAGAGGCAGATCTGCCAGCTCTCTTTTTGAGTCTGATTCCCATGGTGACATTGATCGCCATAATTTTTGTTGGCAGTTACATGAAGATTCCCAACATCATCCTGCCGGCCTTGCTCACAGCTGTGATTCTGGCAGCAGTTCTTCTGAAAAAATATATTCCGAGCCTTTTGGGCGCTTTCAACGTCGGAGCATTGAACGCCGTTACCCCGGCAATATTCACCGCAGCGGCGGTCGGATTCGGAGCTGTGGTTGCAGCCGCTCCTGGGTTCAAGGCCATCGCAGCCCTGATCTTAGGCATACCCGGGAGTCCTTTAATCAGTGTGTCGGTGTCATCGGCTCTATTTGCCGCGATTACGGGCTCATCAACGGGGGCTTTGGGAATTGTCATGGACGCCTTTGGCAAGGCATATCTGGCCATGGGTGCTAACCCCGAAGCCATTCACCGGGTAGCCGCGATTGCATCCGGGCCTCTAAGTGCAATGCCCCATTCAGGAGCTGTGCTGGCCCTGCTTTCCTTGATGGGCTTGACCCACAAAGATGCTTATCGCCACTTATTCATGACCAACGTGGTTGGTCAGCTCGGGGTAGCAATTCTAGCCCTGGTGTTGGCAATCATTATTTACTAATAGCTCAAGGATGGGAAATTAATTCGATCAGTCAAAAGCCGAATCAGCTTATTTCTCCCCCTTCGTAGATGGAAAGGGCAATTTGATTTCAAATTGCCCTTTCTGCACGAGGGGATCAAAATCCCTTACTCGGAAATAGTTTGAGACTCCACCGGTAGAATGGTGGATAATATAATAAGTGAGCTTAAGATAACGGGGCAGCATGAGTGGACCTGTGATCAAGGAGGAAGATTATGCAAATCAGCAGGCCTTTGAGCGGCGTGGCGTCCAATATGCGGAAATTCAAGGAGACAATTTCGTTTAAAGATATCCTGGGGATTCTCTTGGGATCGTTTATTATCGCCCTTTCCATCCAACTGGTTTTGGTACCTGTCCATATGCTGACGGGCGGAGTCAGCGGCATTTCGATAATACTGAAATTCTTGACCGGGGTGGATATCTGGATCTGGTATATTTGCTTAAACATACCCATTTTCATAGTGGGATATAAATTCATCAGTAAACGATTTGCTCTGTACAGTCTGATAGGCATTCTGGCCCTTTCATTTTTTCTGGGAATTACCCAGGGGCGGCAGATCGATCTGGGGCTAGACAATCTCCTGCTGGCAGCTGTTTTGGGAGGGATTTTATCGGGGTTGGGTACCGGTCTAACCCTGCGGAGCAAAGGTTCCACTGGCGGACTTGACATTGTTGCCGTAATTATCAGCAATTACTGGGGTTTCAATTTCGGCAACATATTTTTCTATGTAAATCTGGTCATACTAGGCGTTTTCCTCTTCGTTTCCAACATTGAATTAACTCTTTTTTCCGCTATATCCATCTTCGTTAGCGGTAAGGTTGTGGATAGTGTACAGTTGGGATCCAACGTAGGCAAATCAGCCCTGATTATTTCGGCCCAATGCAGCGTAATAGCCGAGGAAATCTTAAGCAATCTCCATCGGGGGTGTACTTATCTGGTGGGGCGGGGAGCATTTACCGGAGAAAGCCGGGACATTATTATGGTAATCGTAAGCCGGACACAACTTCCCCGCCTGAAGGAAATCGTATTTCAGATCGATCCCCATGCTTTTATTACCATCAGTGAAACTACAGAGGTTTATGGCAAGGGATTCAAAAAGAGCGGACCGGAATTTTGATTCTTGCGGCGGTAACCTGGTTTGATGGGGAGACAAGGAGGCGGATTGTGCTCAAATGCGAATGATTTACCTTTGGAATTCGGAAATTTGTACGGGTTGCGATTGACGCCCGTAATCGTATGTGCTAGACTCCATTTATTATTAGTAGCGATAAACCTATGAGCAAGAGTAGTAGGAATGATTACCTGTACTCAGAGAGCCGCTAGCTGATGAGAATGCGGTTGCAGAGATGATTCTGAATGGACTTGCGAGGGCAGCCCGAAATCGAAAGAAAGTAGGCGCTGACGGGAACCCTGTCCGTTATCAGTAGGGTGCATATGATGGTATGCAAAATAAGTGGGCGATTTATCGTCAATTTGGGTGGTACCGCAGAAGTATGAGAGCTTTTGTCCCTATTGCGGGGGCAAAGGCTTTTTTGTTTGATTTTTTTGCTTAATCAATCTAAAGAAGGGAGGGTGAAACATGTCTCGAGGAAGGTTTGGAATTCATGGCGGACAATATATTCCTGAGACCCTCATGAACGCAGTTATTGAGCTGGACGAAGCCTATAACCACTATAGGAATGATCCTGACTTTAATCATGACCTGGAGGATCTGCTCAAGGATTATGCAGGCCGTCCCTCGCTGCTTTACTATGCTGACAAGATGACCAGAGATCTGGGCGGCCCCAAGATCTATCTCAAGCGGGAAGATCTCAATCACACCGGTTCACACAAGATCAACAATGTGCTGGGGCAGGTGTTATTGGCTAAGCGCATGGGTAAGACCCGCATAATTGCCGAAACTGGGGCGGGGCAGCATGGCGTGGCCACAGCGACTGCAGCTGCCCTATTGGGGATGGAATGCGAGATTTTCATGGGGAAGGAGGACACAGACCGGCAAAGGCTCAATGTGTATAGGATGGAACTCCTGGGGGCGAAGGTGCACACAGTAACCAGCGGTACCCAGACGCTTAAGGATGCGGTCAACGAAACCATGCGCGAATGGACGTCCCGGGTGGGAGATACCCATTATGTACTGGGTTCGGTCATGGGGCCGCATC
>CAZDND010000202.1:0-3047 GCA_964506825.1 uncultured Syntrophothermus sp. | reverse complement strand
ATTGAGGTTCTGGACAGCGGAGAAAAGGTTTCCGCCAATAAAGTGGAAAACCTCTTTGGTATGAGCCGATTTATCGATGAAATCATCATCGTGGGCAACGAAAGAAGGTTTGTCGCCGCCCTGGTCGTCCCCAATTTTGATTCGTTTATCGATTATTTCCAGCGCCACGGTATTTCCTACGCGGAGTCGGCGCTGCAGTATATCGAATTCGATAATGGTCGCGTCTGTATAAAAGTTGGACCCGATTTTATCGCCGAACCGAGCCTGGTCGCTATTATCGAGGCGGAGATCCAGGCGGCCAACAGCCATCTGGAGGACTTTGAAACCATCGAGAAATATCATATATTGAACCGAAAATTTACCGAAACCGCCAACGAGGTCACTCCCACCCTGAAGCTGAGACGAAAAGCGATTCAGAAATATTTCTCGGTAGAAATCGATAAGCTTTACGAATAAACAGATGTTTGCTCGCTAAAATATGTTTAACAAATTGACACAGAGAAGGCGCGCTGGTGAACAAACCCAGACAAACGCCTTTTCCGTGTCAATATTATTTACACTCCTGGCTGGACCTGCTTACACCTGACCATCAAGGTAAGCCCAAAACAAATACTTGCCATTCAGAAAACCCTTCATTCAGGGATTCCCTTCGTCACCTATTTCCGTATATCTCCCCATGGGCTTCAAATTGGTTGGCACGAGTCTTGCATTGGTATCGGTAAGAGCGCCGCAAGGGTTTCCTTGATTATTTAGCGCTGGACTGCACGCGAAGTAAGGGGGTCAATATAAAACCAATTCATTCAGGAGCCCAGTGTCGGCTGCATAGCCCGGAATGACTGGACCGGATTAGCTTTGGTTCAGATTCTGGACAGTTTACCTTAAATATTATTAAGAGGTGTCATGATGAATTATCAGCAAGAGTACCGAAATAAATTGGTTACCGCCGACGAAGCCGTTCGAGCCGTTAAATCGGGAGACCAGATCGATTTCAGCAGCTTCAACGGTCAACCGGCCATACTGGACCAAGCCCTGGCAGCCCGCAAAGATGAACTGACCAATGTTCATATCCGGGGGGCTTCAAGTCAAAGGCCGGTGGCCTGCGTGGAACAGGACCCGGAACGAGAGCATTTCATCTATAGTTCCTGGCACATGAGCGCCTACGAGCGCAAGCTGCATGATAAGAACCTGTGTAACTTCAACCCGGTCGCCTTTCACGAACGGTCCCGTTACTATCAAACCGGGCATGTGGCTCCGGATGTGGGCATGCTGCAGGTATGTCCCATGAATAAATACGGATTCTTCCAATTTGGCCCCCAAGCCAACAGCGTTCACACCATCGTCAAGTATTCCAAGAAGGTCATGGTGGAAGTCAACCCCCTGATGCCGGTGGCTCTGGGTGGCCGGGATGAGGTGTGCCATATCTCGGAGGTCGATTACATTGTGGAGAACACCGGGTTCCCCTTACTGGAGGTTAAACCCGCTCCCGCCAGTGAAACTGACAAGGCCATAGCCGCTCATATCATGAAGGTGATCCATGATGGCTGCTGTATCCAGCTGGGAATCGGCGGCCTGCCCAACACCATCGGTCAGCTGATTGCGGAATCTGACCTGAAACACCTGGGAGTTCACACCGAGATGCTGGCCGACTCCTACGTGGACATGTACGAAGCCGGACGCATCGATGGGACCTTCAAGGTTACCGATCCCGGGAAGCTGGCCTATACCTTTGCCCTGGGAACCCAGCGATTGTATGATTTCATCAACATGAACCAGATATGTGCCATCAGCCCCGCGGCCTATATCAACGACCCCGCCGTAGCATCTCTGAACCCCAATCTGATTTCCATCAATAACTGCCTGGAGATAGACCTCTTTAACCAGGTATCCTCGGAATCCGTCAATGGACGGCACATCAGCGGTACCGGCGGTCAATGGGACTTTGCCAAGGCCGCCTACATGTCGGAGGGCGGCAAGGGGATAATTGCCTTGTCCTCTACTTTTAAAAGAAAGGATGGATCCCTGGGCTCCCGGATCGTACCTACCCTGGGGGGCGGAACCATCGTAACCCTGCCCCGCTGGTCGGTGCACTGCATCTGTACCGAATATGGCATGGTGGATGTGAAAGGAGCCTCGACCTGGCAGCGGGCAGAACGGCTGATTTCTATCGCTCACCCGGATTTCCGCGATGACCTGATCAAAGAAGCCGACCGCATGAATATCTGGCTGCGCAGCAACCGCATTGAACCTTAGATGAACCAATAAATTATTAATAGGAGGTAGAAAACAATGGCAAAAATGGTCAACACCGCATCGGGTCCCGTTTCTTCAGACTCACTGGGTAAGACTTATATCCATGAGCACATCCTGTTTGGTTATCCCGGGTATCAGGGGGACATGAGCGTAGCTCCCTTTGACTGGGATGGAACCCTGCAGCTATGTATCGACACCATCAAGCCCCTGATGGAAAAATACGGCCTGAAGTCGGCGGTGGATGCTACTCCTAATGAGTGCGGACGGAACGTGCTCTTTATGAAAGCCGTATCCGAAGGCACCGGACTGAACATCATTCCTGCCAGCGGTTATTACTACGAAGGCGAAGGCGCGCCTGCTTACTTCAAACAGCGGGCGGGCATGACGGACATCGTCCCCGATGTGGTGGAAATTCTAAGAACCGAGGTGACCAAAGGAATCGAAGGCACCGGCATCAAAGCCGGGGTTTTCAAAGTAGCTTCCAGCAAGGGACAGATTACTCCTTACGAAGAAGTATTCTTCAAAGCAGCCGCTAAAGTATCTTCGGAAGAAGGCATTCCCATCATCACCCATACCCAGGAAGGGACTATGGGATTTGAACAAGCCGAACTGCTGCTGGCTGCGGGAGCAGATCCCAAGAGAATCAACATTGGCCATATGGGAGGCAGCACCGACATCCAGACCCACCTGAACGTGCTGTCCAAAGGAGTGTACATTTCTATCGACCGGTTTGGACTGCAGGGTCTGGTAGGCTGCCCCTTTGACAACGTGCGGATGATGGTTATTGCGGCCCTATG
>CAZDND010000201.1:0-3049 GCA_964506825.1 uncultured Syntrophothermus sp. | reverse complement strand
CGGGGTTGTTTCAACGATATCCTGGACTGCAGATGCCAAGGTTTCCAATTGCTGCGGATCGGGACCGGCCACGTGGATAAGCACCGGAGCCATTTGGGGATGAATTCCGGATGGCTCAAAAACCGACACCCGCCCTCCGGGAATGAGTCGACCCCATTCCCGCATCTCTTCGGCAATGTCCCACTGGGCTTGCTGCCGGTCACCTTTGGGACTTAGAGAAAGAGTGATGCTGCCATTTTGAGCATTAATAGACGCCAGGTATTGTTCACCGCTGCGACCTACGGTGGTAACCGCATGGATGACTTCTGGCATGGTCAACGCTTTTCTTTCCAGGAGCTTGAGAGCCTCGCTGGTCTCACTGAGGGAGGTTCCCGGGGGCATTTCCAGTGAAATCGTGAGCTGGCTTTGATCGGAGCGGGGGAGGAATTCGGTTTTGACCAGTCGCAGCGGCAACAATGCGAAAACCAGCATGGGGGCCAGAAGACAAATAGCCACGATGGTTTTGCGATGGCCAAGCCCCCAACGGAGAAGGTTTTCATACCAGGCTTTGGTGCGCGATAGCAGACTCTTCCCGGATCCGGGGTCTCGAACCGGGTCCGGGAGGGTTTCCCGGGCACTATTTCTGAACAAAATGGCCGCCAGCATCGGGGTCAAAGTGAAGGAAACCAACAAAGAAAATAGGGTCGCAAAGACCACGGTTAGCCCGAACTGTTTAAAAAATTGTCCTACCATGCCGGTCATCAGGGCAATCGGGGCAAAAACCACCACATCGGACATGGTAATGGCAATGGCCGCCATCCCAATTTCGGACCGACCGTCCAGAGCTGCAGCCGCGGGATCTTTGTTCAGCTGCCGTCGATGGCGGTGAATGTTCTCCAGGACCACAATGGAGTCGTCGACCAGGATCCCAATGCATATGGTCATGGCCAGCAAGCTGACTATATTGAAAGAGAATCCGACAAAGTACATCATGGTAAAGGTCGATATCAATGAGGTAGGAATAGCCAGCACTACGATTAAGGATGAACGCCACTCCCGGAGAAAGAGCAATAGAACCAGCGCAGTCAGGATAATGCCTTCGATAAGGTTTTTCGCGGTGTCATTCAAAGACTGATGGATGAATGTCGAATTATCATAGGCTACTGTCAGGCGGGCGCCTTCAGGAAGAGTCTTTCTGATTTCTGCGATTTTACGGTTAATACCGTCAGCGGTGCTGACTTGGCTGGCGGAGCTCTGCTTGAGAACACTTACTATGATGGCGTCCTCGCCGTCCAGGCGGCTAATGCTGCGGGTATCCTTGAAACCAGCGGTTACGGAAGCAACGTCGCTCAATCTGATCTTCCCTCCTGAAGGCAGGGTCAAGCTCAGATCCTTGATTTGCTGCAGGCTTGTGAATTCGCCCAGCAGACGCACCGAGTATTCGCTCTCATCCAGATCAACCCGCCCCGCCGGAAGATTCAGGTTGGCGGCCGAAAGCTCAGCCATCAACATTCCAAGGGTCAATCCGTATGAATCCATTCTATGCTGGTCGGCGTCGACTTTGATCTCGGCCTCCCGGCCTCCAGCCAGGGTTACCTCAGCGACTCCCGGGATTTGCAGCAGTTGGTCTTTTAATTTGTCCTGGGCATAGCTATAAATGTCCTCCGGGGGCAAATCTCCGGATAAGGCCAGGACCATCACCGGCGCGGCATTGAAATCCAGCTTCTTTATGATGGGGATCCCGGCGCCCTCCGGCAGGTCCGACCTGATTCCATCCACATCTTTTTGGATATCGACTGCTGCGGCATCGAGGTTGGTGCCCATCTTGAATTCAACCACCGTTATGGCTAATCCCTCATAAGCGGTGGAATTAAGGCTCTTGATACTATTGATCGAAGCCACCGCTTCTTCAACAGGTTTGACTATCTGGGTTTCAATTTCGGCCGGGCTAACCCCGTTGTAAGGGGTGGCAATGTAGATGTAGGGAATATTTACCGGGGGCCATAAGTCCACACCTAATCGGGGAGCGCAGATCAGGCCCAAAAAAACACAGAGAATAAAAACCATGCCGGCCATTTTGGGGCGGTTTATAGACCATTCAGTCAATCGCATTAACCTGTTACACCTCAAAGGCAAATTTGCAGCTTCCGGTTCCACCCACGAAGACAGACGATTTCCATTGGATGAGGATGATCTAAGCTTACTGCAGACAGAAACTATATACAATCATATTGCCGGGAGGGACGGCAACCAAAAAAACCCGCCGGATTGCTGAACCCGGCGGGGCAAGGTAGGGAATGAATCATATTCCTGCTCGGAGGGAAATATGTTTTCTTCGCCCGACGATCGAAGATCTTTTTAAAAAGAGCCACTGGCAGATGCCAGTGGGAAGAAAAAGAATGGGAAAAGATATCTGAAAATCCCCAGAGGGATGCTTCAGTCGGTGCACAAAAATAAAAAGACCCGACTGTGAAAATGTCGGGTCCGCAACTAACCAGCAAACTGACTGTCCCTAAGAGAGACACCAGATCAATAAACCTAGTCGGTTCCTCTTCCCCTTTCCACATTGGGAGGCACACCTGTTTCCTGGTGTACCCTAACGGCCCCCCAACCGTAGCTTATGCTTTAGGTTCGAAGGGCTCGGAGAATATGCAATTTTAAGGTTCAAACTCGCCTGATTCCTGTCAATATTTAATACTATTCTGCAGCTCGAGTCAAATCCCTTTTTTTCGAGTGGCTTTTTTAATCGGTTTAGGCTGACAATTATCAACACCAATGCCGCTCATGGGCAGATAGTGGTTGGTGTGGGTTGATGCTGATTACAGATGGGTTTAAAGGGAATGCCCCATGGCCTTGCCTGACTTCGAATCCCATCGTCCTCTACATGCCTGTTTCTGGAACCACCATTCATGAAAACTGATCCCCTGAAGCAGGGAACTTCAGGGGATCAGCATCAGCTAGAAGTTATTGATGGAGAAAGACGACTCAGTTATTCAGCGCTTTTGGCCAGTTCTTCTTCTTTCAGGATACGGCGCAGGGCTTTGCCGACGGTACTGCGCGGAACCGAGGC
>CAZDND010000200.1:1774-3083 GCA_964506825.1 uncultured Syntrophothermus sp. | reverse complement strand
AGAGTGACCACCACTCGTTCACCGGTGGCGCTGCTTTGCCAGTCAAAATCCGCCAGCTCCTTGGGAATGGCCCAATTATCCCGGCCGTTTTTAACACTGGAGTCGGTGGAGACGTAAATTTTAGAAATAGTATAGTGCTTATGGCCCCAAAAGGAAAACCGGCCGGGAATAAAGAGCAATTCCTTATAAGGACCGGCTTCCGATTGTTGGTAATCAACCAGCATGACCGATCCAAATCCGCCTTGATACCAGGTCATCCAGTCTTCAGCCAGAAAACTGTTCTCTTGGACAAAATCCCGGGTAAATTTAAAAAGCAGAATATAGCCCTTGCCGCTTAAATGCCAGGGTGCCGGTACCTTTACCATACGCAGACCTCCCCGGATCAAACCCCATTTCTTTGGCAATTCTTTATTGTTTTCCACATATCCTTTTTTTCACCCCGGGCATCAGCCGGTCGTAAGATGGCTGATGCCATGCCGTATCAAGGATGAGCACCGCGTAAGCAAGCATCATCAGGAAGATCCTCCTTGTAAGATTCCGGATTCAAACCGGAAGAGAGCCAATAAATAAATTATTTATTTTGCGTAATACTTTTGTTATTATAAGACGGTAGGAGTTCATTGGGACGCAGGATGGTAGATGGATAACTGAACCAAAAAAGGGCAGGACGGATAGTGTGGCAGGCATATTGTTCAGGCAGCGACTGGTTGCTCCTTTTTGGCTGATTGTGTCTGGATTTACCATTTAGACTCCTGCGGGGGTTTTTTTATTGGGCATAATCAAGAGAAGGAGTGTATTTGATGGTGAAAAATATTGGTTGGCGAGTGACTATCGCGGCGATTCTCCTGAATCTGGCTAGCGGATTCATTTATGCCTGGAGCGTTTATGCGGCTGCGCTCATCAATGAGCTGGGATTCACCAAGACCCAGGCCATGCTTCCCTACACTGTCGCCCTGGCCATGTTGGCGGTAATGATGGTACCCGGCGGCAAATTATTTGACAAATTCGGCCCTCGGGTAGTAGCCACAGCCGGTGGGATCTTTATGGTGATCGGTATGATTATGACCTCCATGCAGACATCCATCCCTGGGTTTGTAATATTTTTTGGCATGGTGGTTGGGACCGGTGCTGGCATTTCTTATGGAGTAACGATTCCCTCGGCGGTCAAGTGGTTTCCGCCGTCGCGCACGGGAATGATTGCCGGATTGGTCGTGTCGGGCTTCGGACTGGCCTCGGTCTATGCCGCGCCGCTGACCAAGAAGCTAATTGCCGTATACGGACTGCAACAGGCGGTGCTCATTCTGGGCGT
>CAZDND010000200.1:0-1764 GCA_964506825.1 uncultured Syntrophothermus sp. | reverse complement strand
GGGCCTGGTGTCCGGTCTGGTGGTCGCCGGGTTAGGTCTGGCAGCTGCATATGCGGCTCCTCTGGCTCAAACCATCATCAATGCGGTAGGGGTGCAGCAGACATTCTTGATTATAGGTATTGTTTTTGGGGGATTAGTTATCCTGTTTGCACAATTTATAGCGGTGCCTCCGGCTAATTACGTTCCGGAGGGAACGCCTGCCCCAGCCGCGGGCGGGGGCCCGGGCAAGAAGGAATATTCTCCTTCGGGCATGCTGGGTACGATCCAATTCTGGCAAATTTGGCTGATGTATTGTTTTGGTGCCATAGCCGGACTCATGGTAATCGGGCACATAGCAATTATTGCCAGCATTCAGGCTCAACTTAAGTGGGGATTTGCCTTGGTAGCCATTTTGGCGGTTTTCAATTCCAGCGGCCGGATTATCGGCGGCTTCCTGTCGGACCGAATCGGGCGCAACATGACATTGACCCTGATGTTTACTCTTCAAGCCGCCAATATGCTGATGTTCAGAAACTACACCAGTATGACCTCATTGACGGTGGGTGTTTGCATCGCCGGAATCGCTTATGGAGCCCTTTTGGCCATATTCCCGGCCTTGACCTACGACTATTTTGGCCTGAAAAACAGTGGTATGAATTATGGCCTGGTATTCACCGCCTTTGGAGCCGGGGGCATAATAGGACCGCTGACGGCTGGAAAAATCGTGGACATCACTGGATCCTACAACTACGCATACATTGCTGCAGCGATCATATTGGCAGCGGCGGCGATAATGGTGCAGTTTCTGAAATCACCCGCGTCTGAGGCCGTGGGGAAGAGGGCGGATGCTGCATAGAGACATAATTTTGAACCAACAAACCGGATTTATAATGGACTTGGCGTAATCAGAATAATCAGGAGAGGAAAGATATACATGCCAATCACCGATTTTTTAGTCCGCAATGCGACCCTCTATGGGGACGAAATTAGCTTGGTGGAAATCAACCCCGAGCTGCGGGCCAAGCAAAGAACAACCTGGCGAGAATATGAACTGGTCGAGCCCCATCCAGACTCAGAATCACGCCGGGAGATGACCTGGCGGGAATTTAACGACGAAGCCAATCAATTTGCCAATCTGTTGCTCTCACGGGGCATCAAGAAAGGGGACCAGGTAGCCATCCTGCTGATGAACTGTATCAAGTGGCTGCCGATATATTTCGGTATTCTCAAAACCGGTGCCATAGCAGTTCCCCTCAACTACCGGTATACAGCCGAGGAAATCAAATACTGCCTGGACCTGTCTGAAGCGGATGCCTTAATATTTGGACCGGAGTTTATTGGTAGGGTGGAGACCATCTGTGACCAGATTCCCAATATTAAGCTGTTGTTCTTTGCCGGCGAAGACTGCCCATCATTTGCGGAGAGTTATGATGAACTGGTAGCTGCCTGTTCCAAGGAGGATCCGAAAATAGAATTTGGCGATGAAGACGATGCCGCCATATATTTTTCCTCCGGGACTACGGGTTTTCCCAAGGCTATTCTGCACAGTCACAGCAGTCTGGTTTCCGCCTGTCAAACCGAGCAGAATCACCATGGCCAGAGCCGGGATGATAATTTCCTGTGCATCCCGCCCCTTTATCATACCGGCGCCAAGATGCACTGGTTTGGCAGCCTCCTGGCTGGGAGCAAGGCGGTGCTGCTGCGCGGGGTAAAACCTGAATGGATATTGAGAGCGGTATCAGAAGAGAAGATTACCATTGTGTGGCTGCTGGTCCCTTGGGCCCA
>CAZDND010000199.1:0-3097 GCA_964506825.1 uncultured Syntrophothermus sp. | reverse complement strand
TGTCCCGGAAAATGAGTATGAAGAATCAGGAAACAAAGCTTTGGCAGTAATTAACGCCATATGCAATGCGGCGGAGGTCGATGATTGATGATTTTGCTGATCGATAATTATGACAGCTTTTCCTATAATCTGGTGCAGCTAGCAGGCAGATTCAATCCGGATATCAGAGTCGTACGCAATGATCAACTGACGGTGCCGGAAGTGAAAGAACTGCATCCCTCCCACATCATTCTTTCTCCAGGTCCGGGTTACCCGAAGGATGCCGGCATATGTAAAGATGTGGTTCGCTGTCTGGCAGGAATGATTCCTATCCTAGGAGTGTGTCTCGGGCATCAGGCTATTTGTGAAGTATACGGAGCAGAAATCTTTTATGCCAGACAGCTCATGCATGGCAAGCAGTCCAGCATAGAACTTGACAACAGCTGTATGTTATTTCGGGGGCTGCCCAGGCGAATTGAGGCGGCGCGGTATCATTCTCTGGCTGCCCGGAAAGATACGATAACCAATCAGCTGCAAATCATCGCCCAAGACGAGAACGGAGAAGTCATGGCGGTCAGCGTTGAAAAGGATAACGTTTTTGGGGTGCAGTTTCACCCGGAATCTATCCTGACCCCCCTGGGGCATATAGTTGTACGAAACTTTTTAATGATGAGGAGGAGTATAAGATGATAAAGAATGCTATCCAAACTGTAATCAACGGTGGGGACCTGGACTATGAAACCGCCAAAGCAGTTATGAATTCCATGATGGACGGTACGGCTACTCATGCGCAAATGGGTGCCTTATTGACCGGGTTGAGGATGAAAGGCGAAACTGTGGAGGAAATTACTGCATGTGCCTCCGTGATGCGGGAAAAGGGACTTACCATCAACCCGGTACGCCAAGTAATTGATATCGTTGGAACCGGCGGTGACGGAACCAACACCTTTAACATCTCTACCACGGCGGCTTTTGTGATTGCAGCAGGCGGGGTTCCGGTAGCCAAACACGGAAACCGCGGGGTATCAAGTAAAAGTGGTGCGGCGGATGTCCTGGAGTGCCTGGGGATTAACCTTAATCTGGGCCCAAAACAAAGTGAAAAAATTCTGGAACAGAGTAACATCTGTTTCATGTATGCACAGCTCTACCATAGCTCCATGAAATATGCGGCCCCTATTCGCAAAGAAATGGGCGTTCGCACAATATTCAATGTATTAGGCCCCCTGGCAAATCCGGCAGGAGCAACCTCGCAGCTGATGGGTGTGTACGACCGCAAGCTGGTGGAACCGCTGGCGCAGGTGCTTTCCAATCTGGGAGTAGTAAGGGGGCTGGCAGTCAGCGGCGATGAGGGAATGGATGAAGTAACCCTGACCGGAGAAACCTCGGTCTGTGAGATCCGCCATGGAGAACTGACTTCGTATGCAATAGCTCCGGAACAATTCGGGTTCAGTCGCTGTAACCTGGAGGATTTGGCGGGGGGCAGCCCCCAGGAAAATGCTCAGATCACCGTGGACATATTAACTGGCCGGCAAAAGGGCCCTAAGCGTGAGGTGGTGGTCCTGAACTCCGCCATGGGCCTGTACTTGGGGATTGATGATTGTTCTGTGGCGGAGTGCATCCGAATGGCGGAGGATATTATCGACAGCGGCCAGGCGGCAGCTAAACTGGAACAGTTTCGCAGGCTGACCAACGAGGTATCATTATGATACTGGATACTATTGCGGCAGCCGCCAGAAACAGGACCGACCGGAAGCGAGCCGAGGTACCGCTGGAAAAAGTAAAAAGAAGGGCTTTGAGCATGACCAGGGCAAGCGGGTTCCCTTTTGAACATGCCTTAAACCAGCCGGACATCAGCTTTATATGTGAAGTAAAAAAAGCCTCACCATCCAAAGGTGTAATTGCGACTGATTTTCCGCATATCCAGATTGCCCGGGAGTACGAAATGGCTGGTGCTGATGCCATATCCGTGCTGACCGAACCTGACTACTTTCTGGGTAGCGATGACCATTTAGTGAATATAAAGGAAGCGGTTACCATACCGGTACTTCGTAAAGACTTTATTGTTGATCCCTACCAGATTTATGAAAGCAAAATCCTGGGTGCATCAGCTGTTCTTTTGATCTGCAGCCTTTTGGACACTGAAACCATTCGTGAGTTCCTTGTCATATGTGATGAATTGGGGCTATCCGCTCTGGCAGAAACCCATAATCCAAGGGAAATCGAATCAGCTCTGAACGCCAAAGCCCGAGTGATAGGGGTGAATAATCGAAATCTCCAGGATTTCACCGTCGACATCGGCAACAGTATCCGGCTGCGAAAATTGGTTCCGGAAAATATTCTATTTATTGCTGAAAGTGGGATCAAAACCCCTGCCGATGTTGATCTGATGAGGCAGGCCAAAGTAAATGGGGTTTTAATTGGTGAAGCGCTGATGCGCAGTGCGAATAAGCTCGATATGCTGGCAGTATTGCGGGGTACACCAACATGACCAAAATAAAAATATGCGGGTTGACACGAAGGGGAGAAATAAAAGCCGTAAACCGCTGGCGGCCGGACTATGTGGGTTTCGTATTTTGCGAAAGCCGTCGCCAGGTGACCCGGTTGCAGGCAAGTATGCTCAAAGCTGATCTTGATTCCCGCATTAAAGCGACCGGAGTTTTTGTGAATGAACCGATATTATCAATTGTTGAACTATGCCACAAGGGGGTCATAGATGTTGTGCAGCTCCATGGGGATGAAAGCCAGGCATACATTAGTGAGCTGAAAACTCACATAGATTGCCCGGTAATCAAAGCAGTCCGGGTGCAGAGTGCGGATCAGATCCGGGGTGCTGAGAGGTTGCCTTGCGATTGGCTGCTGCTGGATACCTATCAAAATGGCCGGTACGGAGGAACCGGAAAAGGATTTGACTATGGGATGATTCCATCGCTGCGGAAACAATTCTTCCTGGCCGGCGGATTGGATTACAGCAATATTGAACTGGCAATTCAGCAATGTAATCCGTATGGGGTTGATATCAGCAGTGGCGTGGAAACCGATGGCGTGAAGGATAGGGATAAGATCAGGAAGATTATCCAAAAGGTCAGAAACTTGGAATGAAATAAGGCGGCAGCGGAAA
>CAZDND010000198.1:0-3172 GCA_964506825.1 uncultured Syntrophothermus sp. | reverse complement strand
CCAGGGGGGACTTGTTTCCGCCAGTGTAAGCCGGAAGACCGATTACGTGGTGGCGGGCTCCGAGCCGGGATCCAAATTGGACCGGGCTCAGGAACTGGGGGTAATCATCCTGGACGAAGCTGAATTCCTGGACCGGTTGGGGCAGAAATCCTGATCCCGGGGGGCGAAACGATTTACCATTGGTCTTGAGGCTGCCCCGGAGACAGCAGTCAATTTACCCGGGCATTTATGAGTCTGGGTCGAAGAGACTGACCGATCGGCCCACTGGATCCTTCCATAATCAGGAAGGAAACCGCCAAACCAATAAAGCTGACTATGAAACCATGATTATCGATCATGGTTTCTCTGGGAATGGGTAAGGTAGAAGGGCACCAGCCTTTCTGCTATAATACTTGGCATAAGAATTGGAAAGGGATGACGTCTCTTGGCTCTGACCATCAAAGAAGTTGAACATGTAGCTCTTCTGGCCCGGCTGAAACTTACCGAAGACGAAAAGGAAAACTACGCCCATAAACTGGGCGCGATTTTGGAATATTTTTCTTTGCTGAACGAGCTGCCCACGGAAGGGGTGGAGCCGTTGGCCCATGTGCTGCCCCTCTACAACGTCATGCGCGAAGACCTGGTCGGACCTTCCCTGACCAATGAAGAAGCCCTGGCCAACGCTCCACAACAGGAAGAGGGCCAATTCGTGGTGCCCAGGATAGTATAAGGAGGTTCCCGTGAAGCTATACGAACTTTCAGCGGAAAAAATCCATGCAATGATTGCGGCCCGGGAGGTCAAGGCCGAAGAGGTGTTGGAATCAGTCCTGGGGCGCATCGAGCAGGTGGAGCCCAGAATAAATGCGTTTACTACCCTGACTGCTGATGCAGCCCGGGATTCAGCCCGTCAGGCCGATTCCGGTCAGACGGCTGCTTACCCGATACCTTGCGGGATAAAGGACAATATCTGTACCCGAGGGGTCAGAACCAGCTGTTCATCTAAAATCCTGGATACCTTTATTCCTCCCTATGATGCCACAGTGGCCTCCAAAATCCGGGAAGCCGGTGGGGTCGTGGTGGGCAAGATGAATATGGACGAGTTTGCCATGGGGTCCTCCACTGAAAATTCGGGGTTTTTCCCCACCCATAATCCCTGGGACCTGAGCCGGGTCCCGGGCGGGTCATCGGGAGGAGCGGCGGCAGCGGTAGCAGCTCAAGAGGTATTTTACGCCCTGGGTTCTGATACCGGGGGATCAATCCGGCAGCCAGCTTCGTTTTGCGGAGTGGTTGGCTTGAAACCCACCTATGGGGTGGTATCCCGCTATGGTTTGGTAGCCTTCGCTTCGTCCCTGGACCAGATCGGTCCGATCACCCGCAGTGTAAGCGACTGCGCCGCGGTGCTGAATTTGATCGGCGGGCACGACCCCCTGGATTCAACCAGTCTGCCGGCGGATAAAGTCGATTATCGGCGCTTTTTGCAGGGGGATATCAAGGGCATGAGGATCGGCTACCCCCGGGAATATTTCCAAAAGGGAGTGGACGATGCAGTCAAAGAAGTGGTCAAGAGGGCTTTGCTGAAGTACGAGGAACTGGGGGCTATCGTGGAAGAGACCAGCCTGCCCCACAGTGAGTACGCTATGCCCGCCTACTATATAATCGCCACGGCGGAAGCCAGCACCAACCTGGCTCGTTTCGAAGGAGTACGGTATGGTTATCGGAATGCCGAAGCTGAGGATATTGTTGAAATGATGAGCCGCTCCCGGGCGGAGGCTTTCGGGAGCGAAGTCAAGCTGCGGATCATGCTGGGCACCTACGCTCTGAGCTCCGGTTATTACGATGCCTACTATCTCAAAGCCCTCAAGGTCCGGAGGCTCATCAAAGAGGATTTTGACGCGGCATTTAAGAAATACGACCTGCTGGTATCACCGGTGGCCACCTCGACCGCCTTTCCCCTGGGAGAGAAATGCGACGACCCCTTGGCCATGTATATGTCGGATATTCTTACCATTCCGGTCAACCTGGCCGGCATTCCGGCTATGTCCATACCCGGAGGGCTGGTGGATGGTCTGCCGGTAGGGGTGCATCTCATGGGTCCGCCGCTGTCGGAGGGCGCGCTGCTGAAGGCCGCCTATGCATTCGAACAGGCTACCGAGCATCATCTGAACACTCCCAATCTGGAGGTATAGATATTATGCCGCATTCCAAATATGAAGCCGTGATCGGCTTAGAGGTCCATGTTGAGCTTAATACCGAATCCAAGGCGTTCTGCGGGTGCGCAACTTCCTTCGGGGCTCCGCCCAACACCAAGGTATGCCCCATATGCCTGGCTATGCCGGGAGTGCTGCCGGTGGTCAACCAGCAGATGGTGGAGTATGCCATCCGGACAGGGTTGGCTTTGAATTGCCGGATCGCCGAGTTTTGCAAGTTCGACCGCAAAAGCTACTATTATCCGGATTTGCCCAAGAATTATCAGATCTCCCAGTTCGACCTGCCCATCGCCATCGGCGGAGGACTGGAAATTGAAGTCGATGGAGTAGCAAAACTCATCGGCATCAACCGGGTGCACATGGAAGAGGATGCTGGAAAACTGGTGCACCAGGGCAATATCATGACCACCCCTTATTCCCTGGTGGACCTGAACCGCACCGGGACCCCCCTGCTGGAAATCGTATCCGAACCGGATATGAGCTCAGCCCAGGAGGCAAGACAATATGTGGAGAAGCTTCGTTCCATAGCTCTGTTTTTGGGGATATCCGACTGCAGGATGGAAGAGGGATCCCTGCGCTGCGATGCCAACATTTCGGTGCGGCCATGGGGGCAGACGGAGCTGGGCACCAAGGCCGAAATCAAGAACATGAACTCCTTCAAAGCCCTGGAAAGGGCCATCGAATATGAAATTGACCGCCAGATTGAACTGATTGAGGAGGGCGGCAAAATAGTCCAGGAAACCCGCACCTGGGACGAAGAGAAACAATTGACTCTGAGCATGCGCTCCAAAGAGGAGGCCCATGATTACCGCTATTTCCCGGATCCGGACCTGGTGCCCCTGCGCATCGACCAGGCATGGATAGAACGGGTGCGTGCCGGGCTCCCGGAACTGCCCGATAAAGCGAAAGCCAGGTTGATGGAGGCTTACCTTCTGTCACCATATGACGCCGCTTGGATCACTACCTCCAAGGATATCCTCGATTTC
>CAZDND010000197.1:0-3187 GCA_964506825.1 uncultured Syntrophothermus sp. | reverse complement strand
TCGATGGGGAGCCCCTGACGAAGAAGGTTAAGGTGAGAGACCAATAAATTGTTGTCAAACGCATTAGGATGATCCAGATTGAGCCTGCTTCGCTCTTCAAGGGTCAAATGGGAGCAGTCCCGATAATACCAATCCTGCGACAGGTAGATAACGTTTTCTTTACCCAGTCGGTCGGCAATGTTTCGTGCTACTGTGGTCTTTCCAGCTCCCGATCCTCCAGCTATGCCAATGATCATCACTGCGGTCGCCCCCCTTCAGACGATTAAGATCCCGGTCAATTAATTCAGGGTCAAAATTCTCTATCGATCAATCGATAGATAGCCTGGCCGCATCCGTGCTCGCAATCAGAGGAGATAGCATTAGCAAATAATATGTTCAAGGGTGAAGCTGATAACGGATGCCTTCTTCAATAGATAATTTTCGGATACGACCGCTCAAAGCCAGGTGATCCAGGTGCGCGATCGCTTCACCAGTAGCAAACCATTTCTGCGCCTTGGGGAACAGTTCCCATCGGTCATATTTCAAATCCCAATGCATCAGGCTGGCGACTTGGTAGGCGCTCATTGGAGAATTTACGATAAGAGCAACGATTTCGTCCAACCTTTTCATGTGGTGATGCTTTAATTCATAAATCCTGGAACGATAATCGTGCAAAATCTCCCGATGTCCGGGCAAGACCAAACGGATATCCATAGCTTCTACCTTATCCAGGCTTTCCAGGTATTGCCCCAGTGCATCCTTGATTCCTGGTCTTGCGGTGATATTGGAAGAAATGTGCGTAAGTATATGATCGCCTCCGACCAAAAATCGATGATTTGGCTCATACAGGCACATGTGCCCCGGAGTGTGTCCGGGCGTGCTTACGCAGTGCAGGCTGTAGGATCCATATTCCAGCACATCGCCTTCCTTTACGTGGGTAAAAGTAAATTCACCGGCCAGATTAGCGTCTTCCATTGTCATTGGGTCCATTACCAACTCGTTCTCAGGGTACCCGTGACTAAGGTATACTGAGTTAACCATCTTCCAGGTTGCCGGGGACCAGGTAGCCTGAAGGATCCCGGCATCAATTTCACTAATGTAAACCTTCGAATCCTTATTGGCCAATACATGGAGAAGCCCCGCATGATCCCAGTGAAGATGGGTTACATAAAAGTCCACTTCGCACCAATCGATTCCCAAAACATCCATTCCATTATTCAGGGCTTCCAGACATTCCGGTTGGTTGAAACCCGTATCGATCAACAGGTGCCTGTTTGTGCCCCTGATCAGGTAGGAATTCAATGCCTTGAGGGGGTTGCCTGGCAATGGTACTTCGATTTTGTATAGACCAGTAAGAATTTCTTCAATCACAAGCAAATTGCTCCTTTTTACGGCATCTCGGCAGTCCTGGTTTTATTACCATTGCTCCGGATGCAGGATCCAGACCGCGGTCAATCGTAGTGATGCTTAAATTGAAATAGAAAATCAACGCGACCAGAAGCAGGCGGTCAGGAGTCCGTTTGATTGGCAGTGGTACTTCTGTAGGCCAGGACCTCATCCCGCAGCCACCGGACCCATGCATCCAAGCCTTCTCCGGTCCGGCAGGACACCTGAAACATCGGTGCTGGGCGGTTCATCCCATGGAATCTCTCCTCCAGCAGTTCCATATTAAAATCGGACCCGGATAGGTAGTCGATCTTGTTGACCACCAGCGCATCACATACCGAAAACATTAAAGGATATTTCAGTACCTTGTCGTCTCCTTCGGGGACACTCAAGATCATAGCCCTTTTGGTTGCGCCGGTATCAAATTCGGCCGGACAGACCAGGTTGCCCACATTTTCTATAAAAAGCAAGTCAAATGAATCCAAATCCATGGTGCCGAGGGCGGAATCTATCATGGGCGCATCCAGATGGCAAGCCCCTCCGGTCCGCAGTTGAACGGCCGGGATGCCAATCGCGGATATTTTTTCTGAATCAACCATAGATTCAATATCCCCTTCGATCACGCCGATCCTAAATTCATCTCGCAGCCTGGCAATGGTCTCCAGAATCAGACTGGTCTTACCGGCCCCAGGGGAGGCCATAAGGTTTAACATAAAGATTTTCTTGTTCAACAGACGCTGCCGGACCTCATCAGCCAAATGTTGATTGTCGGAAAGAATCTCTTCCCGGATATCTATCAATCGGATTTCATTCATCTATATCACCTGCAATTCCCTTATTTCGAATTCCCTGCCGGCAATGATATTCACTTTTGATCCCTGGCATTTGGGGCATGAAAACTTTATGTTTTCTTTGAAGTTGAGAGAGAATTCTTCCCGGCACTCCTCGCATTGGAATACCGCCGGAATTCTTTCGACATTGAGTTGGGCACCTTCAGCGATGGTGTCCCGGCTGAGGTAGTCAAAATACTTCTGCAGCCACTCTTCCTGGATATCACTCATCTCACCAATGCGGAGAACAACTCCCAGCACCTTTTGGGCCCCGTTGTTTTCAGCATTCCGCAGCACCACTTTTAGCAAACCATTAGTTACGGCCAGCTCATGCATATTATCGGGATCTCCCTTTTTTTTCAATTAGAGGCGTTTATTCATAGCCAAACCAAGACAGAATTCCCTGTCTCGGGAGCTGTGTTGAAGGAACAGGTTGGGCCATCGCCTACTCCTTGGAAATCCGCGTGAAGCCTTCCAACCGTCCTTTTTCCTGCAATACCGTCATTACCAGTTCCTTACCCGTAGCAAAAACCTTTGGGGGGAGGGTTCTATTATGCAAAGTAAGGGATTCAGTCGGGCAGGCTGATACGCAAAGGCCGCAGCCGATGCATTTCTCAGTATCGACTGCCACCAGATCATCGCTTTCCTTTATTGCGGTCACTGGGCAGCGTTCCACACACAGCCCGCAGCCGATACAATCGTCGGGAACATATTGGACCACAAAAGGTGACACCGCAATAGCATCAGGATTATTAAGCTCGATCAGTCCCCGGAGCAGGTTGCAGCAGCAGCCGCAGCAGTTGCAGATTACGGAGAGTTTGTCATCCGAGTTGTTGATCATGTGCACCAGGCCCTCTTCCTCACACATCTTGAGGACTCTGAGTGCTTCTTCTTTGTCCACGAACCGGGCCATTCCCCGATCCACGAGAAAACGGGCCGTGTCGTCGAATGACAAACAGGTTTCCAAAGGTTTGTCACATTTCTGGAAACAC
>CAZDND010000196.1:0-3189 GCA_964506825.1 uncultured Syntrophothermus sp. | reverse complement strand
TAAAACTGCCAACGCCGGTGTGTTGTTGGCTCATCTCGGGAAAGAGATCAGTTTTGGGGAATGTCTGGAGATACTGGACCGGGGGGTGACTGCGGTTCTGCCGGGGCAGGCCTGACCCCCCTAGCAGCTCCCATTGATATGAGATGGGTTCCGAGGGGGACTCATTCCAATAACTGTGTACACCTCTGAAAACGGCGGGCATTAGCGCTGATTTTAGAGGTGTTTCTTTTGATGGCTAGGCCTTACCGTCGCAACCCAGGACATTAACCAGCTTGCTCTTGACCATTTGCTTGACGGCCGACCTGGCCGGAGCCAGATACTGCCGGGGATCAAAGTGGGATGGATGGTCGTTGAAGTATTTTCGGATAGTGGCGGTCATAGCAAGCCTCAGATCCGAGTCGATATTGATCTTGCATACTGCCATAGAGGCGGCTTTACGCAGCATTGCTTCGGGAACGCCCCGGGCTCCTGGCATATCGCCGCCGTATTGGTTGATCATTTCCACATATTCTGGAATTACTGAGGAAGCTCCATGCAGCACGATGGGAAATCCCGGCAGACGCCGGGCGACTTCTTCCAGGATATCAAATCTTAAGCAGGGCTCTCCTTTGAATTTGAAGGCTCCGTGACTGGTGCCGATGGCGATGGCTAAGGAATCAACTCCGGTGCCTTTGACAAATTCCTCCACCTGATCCGGATCCGTATATGAGGAGTCTTCTGATGAGACCTTGATCGCATCTTCGATTCCGGCCAGCCTCCCCAATTCTCCCTCGACCACGACCCCTCTATCGTGGGCATATTCGACTACCTGACGGGTTAGCTTGATGTTATCCTCCAGAGAATGGTGGGAGCCATCGATCATCACTGAAGTGAAGCCGCCGTCGATACAGGACTTGCATAATTCGAAGGAATCCCCATGATCCAGGTGGACGCAGATGGGCAGTTCGGTTTCGATTACCGCGGCCTCTATCAGTTTCATAAGGTAGGTGTGATTGGCATATTTCCTGGCTCCAGAAGAGACCTGGAGGATCAGCGGTGCATTCACTTCTTTGGCAGCTTCAGTTATCCCCTGGATGATTTCCATGTTGTTGACGTTAAAAGCTCCCACGGCATAACCGCCTGCATAAGCCTTTTGGAACATATCAGTCGATGTAACGAATGGCATTTTATCCAACTCCTATTCCTTGAAAGATTATTGCGCTCTGGGACTATTAAACAGCCCTGCCGTGATATCATGGTCCTTCGGGCTCAAATCCTCGGCTTCCAGACTGGCAGGCTGAGAAAATTGCCGGAACCTATTACAATTATACTGGTTTTGCCTGGCATCTTTCCAGGCTCCGATTTAATTGGTTCTAAATGGAAGAATTATGAGACAATACAGGAAGAAATTATATTGATTGGGACTGATCATGGGGGGAGGTATTGTCATGCTGCAGGTGGTGACCGACAGCTCGTGCGATTTGCCGGGAGAATTGATTGTGAAACATGGACTTCGGGTGGTGCCGTTGGCAGTTAGCGTTGGGGATGAGGTTTTTCTTGAAGGCGTTGATATTACACCCCAGACCTTTTATACCAAGATGGCTCAAACCATGAAATTGCCCACTACCTCTCAGCCCGCGCCGGCTGCCTTTGCGGAAAATTTTCGGGAACTGGCGGATTTGGGGCCGGTCATCTGTCTTACGATTTCTTCCAAGCTAAGCGGGACCTATCAATCAGCCTGTTTGGGACGGGAAATGTCAGGGGTGGAGGCGACGATTTTTGATACCTTGTCCGGGTCGCTGGGTCATGGGCTGCAGGTGCTGAGGGCCTGCGAGTTGGCTCGTGCAGGGTGCACGGTCAAAGAGGCGGAGGAGGAATTGGACCGCTACCGGAATGAGATGAAGACTTTGGTGTTGCTCAATACCCTGGAGAATATTGTTAAAGGCGGCCGCTTGAGCAGATTCCAGGGCAGTCTGGCCAAAATCCTGGATATCAAGGTTTTGCTGCACGCTGTGGAGGGCGAGGTGGTGATCCTGGAAAAGGTGCGCGGCCAGAAAAAATTTATCCACCGGGTCGTAGAGACCATCTATGAATCGTGTCCCGACTTGTCGAGCCGCGATGTTGGCATAACCCACTTCAACAATCCTGTTGATGTGGAAACGATCCAAAATTCTTTGGAAAAGACCTGCCATCCCCGAAGTTTTCTGACCAATTACATGGGTCCAACCATGGCTACCTATGCAGGTGAAGGCGGGATGATCGTGGCTTATTGAGGTAAAATACCTGCTTAGGGCGGAGGGGAGCCGTTTGGCCAAGCAGCGGGATCTGGCAGGCAGCTGTGGCCTTCGGCAAGGCCACATAAACCACAAGACCTCTCCACATCGGGAGAGGTCTTGGCTAGGCCTGATTATTGATGCAAAGTAATTACCAGATCTTAAGGGGCTTAGGGCTGAACTTCTTCCTCGACAGCCGGGGCGACCTCTTCAGCCGCTCTGGCCGGCAGCATTACGGAACATATCATGGTAATGGGGTCTTCCAGCAGTTCTACATTAGCTGGCAGGTTTAAATCAGCCATAGTAACCTTGTCTCCAATATCCATAAGAGACACATCAATAGATACGATCTCCGGGATGTCGGCTGGCAGGCAGGATATCTCGAACTGGTTGGTCATTACTTGCAGGACTAAACCCTTGGCAATCAGCTGATCTTCGCCAATGATCCGGATGCTGACCGTATTATTGACTTTCTCGTCGCTTTTCAAGGGTAGGAAATCGATATGAACATAATCGTGGTTGATGGGGGTCCTTTGGATTTCCCTGATCAACGCCATGATGGGTGCCGGGCTATCGTCGACTTGCAGCATAAAAACACCGCGGGTGCCGGTATGGGAAAAGACTTTCCTGACTTCTTTGGCATCCAGCCATATGGATTGGCTGTCGCTCTGCTTGCCGTAAATAACGCCGGGAACCCAGCCCTCGCGTTTCATTTTATTGAGATAACCACCGGTGCCCAAGTCTCTCCGCTTGCAAATTAGGGTTGGTGCCGTTGCCATAATAAATGCCTCCTGTTTGTTTTTGCCATGGGCAAAAAGTTTTCAAAATCGTCCACAGTCTGCTTTGAGTATAGTCTTTATGGAGCGAACTGTCCAATCAGTTGCCTGCGGGAGGTGGAACAACCCTGCTTACCGCCCCTCACATATCTTGGTCAAAT
>CAZDND010000195.1:0-3200 GCA_964506825.1 uncultured Syntrophothermus sp. | reverse complement strand
TATGAGATGCATGGATGAGGGATTCGATGCTATGGTGGTTTTTATGATTCAGATGAAAGGGGTCCGCTTTCTGACTCCCAACGATGTAACCCATGCGGCATTCGGGGACGCCCTGAGGGAGCTAAAGGCTAGAGGCGCGGATATCCTTGCCGTCGATTGCCAGGTGTCCGAGGATGCCATCGCGCCCGGGAATCTGGTGGAAGTCAAGCTTTGATGAGTATCGGAATTACTTATCTTCCAAGGATAACTGACATCGGTGAGCAGCGACTTAGGCATATCGGCCAAAGCAGAGGAGTGGTTAATCATAATCAGGAGAGCGGTCGAAACTGATCTGATCGATATCATGACTATTTATAATGATGCCATTTTGAAAACCACAGCAACGTATGATTACTGTGAACATAGCTTGGAAGACAGAAAGCGCTGGTTTGATAATAAAATCGAGAGTGGTTATCCAGTCTTTGTTTTTGAAGAAAATGGCCGGGTGTTAGGATTTTCCACCTATGGCCCCTTCAGATCCCGGCCGGCTTACAAGTACACGATCGAGAATTCGGTCTATGTTGGCGCAGGTCATAGGGGGAGGGGGATCGGAACCTCTCTGCTGCAGGAACTAATACAATATGCATCAGAGAGGGAATTTGCCACCATGGTGGCCGGTATCGATGCCGAAAATGAATCCAGTATCAAAGTTCATGAGAAATTAGGTTTTCAATATGCGGGTACCATCAAACGAGCAGGCTACAAATTCGGGAGATGGCTGGACTTAACCTTTTATCAGCTAAGCCTGGTGGGACCTGCAAATCCCACCGAAGATTGATATGTCTCTTTTAGAGTTTGGACATGATATAATCGGGGATTTCATCTGCCAGGGGTTAGGTCAGCAGACATCAAACCATCTGGTGCCAAATCCGTCCATATTGGGTTACCATTATTCCTATTGGTTTATGATGTCCGACTTCGTAATACTAAGGAACGGCGGATCACAGAATATGGGGAATATCTGCAAACGAGGGGAGGGTTAGGCTTGAAGGCAGAGCTCATTGCTCCCTTGATCCGAGCATGTATGGCTTCTAATGAGTTAAATAGCTACAAATAATGAGCAGTTCACTGACCTGCATTCAGCCAAATGGCTTGAATAGCAGGTTTTTTACTTTTCAGAAATTCGAAGCATGGCTCTGCCAATATTGATGGTAAACGAATAAATTTTATTGATAAACGATAAAAAACTATTGCATATCAATAAATACCCTGTTATGCTGGGGCCAAATAAGGGTGATTTCCACCCGTTAAAGAGAGGATGGATTCCATGTGGACTCGTCAGCAGTCGATTACGCTGAGCAAGCTGTGCATCTGGTTATTCATGGGTTTAATGATAGCGGTGGTATTAGCGGCACCCTGGTTGACGAACTGGTTGATTGATTTTTCCCGGGCGGACCTCATAGGCAAGGAGGATTTCTTTTTAGCGACGATTTATGCGGGATCGGCCCCCGGGGCCTATCTGCTTTACAATCTCCTGCGGCTGCTCAATCGAATCGATACCGGTGCGGTATTCATAAGCGAAAATGTTGATCGCCTGCGGCGAATTTCCTGGAGTTGCTTTATAGGAGCGGCAATTGCCTTGGTCTCGGCGGTTTACTATTTTCCCTGGCTGTTTGTCGCCGCGCCGGCTGCCTTTATGGGATTGATCGTGCGGGTGGTGAAGGATGTTGTAACCCAGGCGGCAGTGCTTCAGGAGGAAGTGGATTCCATCATATAAGGGAAGGGGAATGGGGGCATGCCAATCATTGTTAACCTGGACGTGATGATGGCCCGGAGAAAGATCTCCTCCGGGGAACTGGCCGAGAAGGTCGGTATAAGCCAGGCCAATCTCTCCATCCTTAAGACCGGCAAGGCCAAAGCTATGAGGTTCTCCACCATGGAGGCCATTTGTCGGGCACTGGAATGCCAGCCGGGGGATATTTTGGAATACCGGGAACAAGACGAAGCATAGGGAGGACATTAACATGACCGGGCATCAGAAAGATGACGAAAATTCAGCCTTGACCGGTGAGCAGGACCCAATTAAAGCGGTTGCTTCCCAGGGGTTGGTTCAAGGCGCTGATCAGACACATCGAAAGGAACCTTTTAAACCAGACCGCGCAGATGCCATTTTTGCCTTGTTTGCTTTTGTACTGGGATTCTTTTTCGCCCGGTGGCTGTTGCTTTCGTGGCAAGGTTGGGGGGTTACGGTTTATACTCTGGGTTATTGCGGGACGGTCACTCTTTATCTGAGCAGAAAGGGGATCCGGATTCCGCCGGCTGGTTGGTTCTGGCTGATTATAGTAGTGCTGACCGGCCTCAGTTATTCCCTCTGGACCAACTACGGAATGGAGCCGTGGCGAAGTCTGCTGTTGTTCGGCAGCGCTGTTTACTGGATAATTTGTGCCACCAGCCTGCCCATTATGGGCAAGACCAGCAACTTCATAGTGCTGGACGGCCTTAACGGGCTGGGAGTGATTCCTTTCAAAAATATAGGCGTTCAGTGGCAAAGCCTGGCTCTGTTGGGCAGAAGACGAGCCCAAGGCAGGCAAGTATTCTTCATAGCCCTGGGGATTTTTCTGGCTCTGCTGGTAATGGCTATGGTATTTCCTCTGCTGATGAAGGCGGACAGCGGCGGTTTTTCTCAGTTGACCCATGGGTTGATGATCCGTCTGGAGTGGATCAGTGAAGAGTTCGGAGAAATAATGTTTTGCGGCATCCTGGCGATTCCCATAGCAGCCTACCTCTTTGGGCTGGTAGCCGGCAGCGCCCATAAGAGAGGCGTCGTGCTGTGTTCTCGAGAAAAGGCTTTGCAAACCGCGGCCAGTGCCCGGATATTGCCGGAGTCTACCATTTTCATAGTGCTGGGTTTGTTATGCGGTCTTTATATGGTGTTCATCGGCAGCCAGCTGCCCTATTTTTTCTCCGCCTTTGCCGGAGAACGACCTGAAGGTTGGCAGGTATACTCCGAATATGCCCGCAGCGGGTTTTTTGAGCTGTGCCAGATTGCCGCCATTAATTTATCGGTATTGGCGGCAGCCAATCTGATCAGTATCAAAATGCCAAAGGAGAGCCTCGCCCTGAGGGTCCTTAATTCGCTGCTGGCTCTGCTTACCATCTTGCTAATCGCCACCGCCATGAGCAAGATGGTTATGTATATCGGAGCCTATGGGCTGTCGGTC
>CAZDND010000194.1:0-3229 GCA_964506825.1 uncultured Syntrophothermus sp. | reverse complement strand
ATGACATCATAGGTCAGCCCTGATTCGATCAGAACCCCACGGAACCTCTGCCGAATGAACTCCATGACGGCCGATACCGTTTCATCCTCAGTAAGGTCCAACGGGACCTGGAATTCCCGAAATGACCTACGGATAAGCTCCTCAAGATCAATTTTTAACCTTGCCTCGGTCACTATAGCCACAATGCCCATGGCCTGGCGACGCAGGGCATAAGGATCCTGTGATCCCGAAGGCTTTACACCGATAGCAAAGTTACCGATCAGATTATCGAATTTTTCGGCCAAGGACACAGCTATACCCGGCTCAGTGGCAGGAATGTCATCTCCAGCAAACCGCGGCAGATAATGCTCATAAATCGCCTGAGCTACTATGGGGTCTTCTCCGTCTATCAAGGCATAACTACGACCCATCATCCCCTGTAACTCTGGGAATTCATAGACCATGTTGGTTTCCAGATCCGCTTTGCACAATTGGGCGGCCCTATCCGTTAGAATTAGCTCTGTAAAATGAAGTGTCTCGGCAATGTACTTTGACAGGCGGCGCAATCTTTCGGTCTTAGCCCAAACCGTGCCCAGGCGCGCTTGGTATATGACATTTTTCAAAAGTTCAACCTTGGTCTCCAATGGCTTCTTGGAATCCTCCCGAAAGAAAAAGTGGGCATCCTCCAAACGTGCTTTCAGAACCCGCTCATTACCTCCCGCAACCTCTTCGATGTGGTCCCCGCTTCCATTACGGACCCCAACAAAGACCGGCAAAAGCTGTGAATCGGCATCGACCACCGGAAAATATCGCTGATGCTCTTTCATGGTAGTAACCAGAACCTCGGAAGGGATGGACAAATAGTCGGCCTCGAAGCGGCCGGTGAAGGCGGTCGGATATTCGACCAGAAAAGTCACTTCCTCCAACAGTTTGTCATCGGTGAGCACCTGCCCCCCTTGCTTGGCTGCCTGCTGTTGCACCTGTCCCCAAATCCGGTGGCGGCGTTCATCTACATCCACCAGTACAAAAGCTTCACGAAGCTTGTCGACATAATCGTCACATCCTTCGATTGCTATGGCCTCGGGCGACAAAAAACGATGACCGAAGGTTAACTTGCCAGCCTGCACATTTTCGATTTCAACCGGTATCACCTCACCCCCAAAGATGCCTACCATCCAACGAATCGGCCTGACAAACCGAATCTCTGAATATCCCCAGCGCATAGATCGCTGCAAAGGCATCTTTAAGACGATCTGCTTAAGCAGACCCGGAAGAACCAAAGCTGCGGCCTGGCCTTTCTCCCGGGTGATAGCATAAACGAAGCGGTTATCGCCAACTTCGCGAATAACCACATCTTCAACCTTAATTCCCTGCCCACGGGCAAACCCTTCCAGAGCCTTGGTGGGTCTTCCTTCGGCGTCGAAGGCCTGAACGGCTCTTGGCCCTCTGGCTTCTTTCAGCAACTCGGCTTGTTCTTTCGGGATTCCCCTAACGATAACAGCCAATCGGCGGGGGGTTCCCCCTATCCAAATCGACTCCCAGGACAGGCGAGCCAAAGCGAACTCCCTTTCCAAGGTATTTCTAAGTTCGCTGAGAACTCCCGGCATCAAGACAGCAGGCATTTCTTCAGTCCCGATTTCGAAAAGCAGATCTTTATTCATGGTCAATCACTCCTTCAAACAAGCCAAGGTCTTGGCGTCTTACCTGGTCCTTCAATAGGGGAAACCCCAATCGCTCCCTTTGGGTCAGGTACTCCCGGGCAGCTACGCGGGCCAGGTTTCTGATCCTGCCAATATAACCAGTACGTTCTGTTACGCTGATAGCTCCCCGTGCGTCGAGCAGGTTGAACAGATGTGAGCATTTTAATACATAGTCGTAACCAGGTTGCACTAGTCCCTTCTCCAGGGTCTCCATTGCCTCGCGTTCGCATAGCTGAAACATTGTCAACAGCGATCCAATATTGGCCGTCGTAAAATTGTAGTGGGAATAATCGACCTCACCCTGATGATGGATTTCTCCATAGGTGATCCCTTCGATCCAGGTAATATCAAATATGCTTTCCTTGTTCTGAATATACATTGCCAACCGTTCTATACCATAGGTTATTTCGGCACTGACCGGATTGCAGTCTATCCCGCCGCATTGTTGAAAATAAGTGAACTGGGTTACTTCCATCCCGTCAAGCCATACCTCCCAACCTAACCCCCAAGCTCCCAGGGTCGGAGATTCCCAGTTATCTTCTACGAACCTTATATCATGTTTGCCGGGCTCGATCCCCAGCCTGCGAAGACTTTCCAAATACAATTCCAGCACATCATCAGGGGACGGTTTGAGAATCACCTGAAATTGGTAATAATGCTGCAATCGGTTGGGGTTTTCTCCGTAACGGCCGTCTGTGGGGCGCCGTGATGGCTCAACGTAGGCCACCTTCCAGGGTTCTGGTCCAATAGCGCGCAGGAAAGTTGCTGGGTTCATGGTCCCTGCACCCTTTTCAATATCATAAGGCTGTTGGATTATGCACCCTTTTTCTCCCCAGTAATTCTGAAGCGTGAGAATGACCTCTTGAAATGTTAACGCCAACTCGATTCCTCCCCAATAAAAATAAGCCCGCTCCCTGGCAGGGACGAGCTTGGCCCGCGGTTCCACCCTGATTGGCAAAATGCCCTCTCAAAGACAGGTTTTACTAACCCCATCCGGGGTTTTCCTCCCGATGCTCCTGAGTGCCTTTCGACCGCACTGCTCTACCGGGCTCGCACCATCCCCGGTTCTCTGTGAGATTCGTTCGTCTACTCTCTCAATCATTGCACTTATAAAATTTGATTCAAGTTTAGCAATCTCCGGATTCAGTTGTCAATGGTGCCCTGTGGTCACATCCATTCAGTCACCCAACCCTTTCATGGTCCGTATCACCTTTTTTAGGTTGAACCTCCTGTCCAGATAGTATTCCAGATATTCCTCCAACACCTTTTCCACCTGAGTCTCCAGATCATTCGATATTCGAAGCCGGGGCAGGAAAGTCAACCTATGCTTTTGCAGGCTCCTCAGAACAGCCAAGACCCCCGGCTTAATCGGTCTTGCATCCGAAACCGACTCACAGCTTGTGCACAATACCCCCCCACTACTCCGGGAAAAGTACCCCAAACCATGCTCTTGGCCGCAATTACTGCATTGGTTTAATTCAGGAGCAAAGCCCAGCATTCCAAGCAGCTTCAGCTCAAAATATCTTACAACCAGACCGGGCGTCTCATTT
>CAZDND010000193.1:1402-3266 GCA_964506825.1 uncultured Syntrophothermus sp. | reverse complement strand
GGGGCTTTTCATTCCCGTTCAAGAGGCTTTTTATTGTATTTTTGTTATTTTCTATAAGACGTTTTTCAGTGGTCTCGGACGGTTCTTTTGCCTCGGTCAACCGAGGCAAAAGAACCGTCCCCACGCCTCGCCTCGGCTACTTCGGAATGCCGTTGGGTTGCCAGCCCCGGGAGCGGTAGTAGGCGCGCTTCAGGGCAGCCAGGGGGACTACATTAGGTTGACTATCCTTATGCTCGGTGGTGAACCGGGCCGGGAGGGTGTCGTCTTTTTCGGTCAGCCCCAGCTTGATGTTGCACATCCGTTCCAGGGTATAGCCCCGGGCGCCGATTTCCAGGAATTTGCCGAAGGTGATATTCAGCCCGGTCAAGGTGCTCAAGGCCCGGGTATGGGGCAGCAGCCACAGGTGGAAGGGCGCCAGCCAGCTTTGATTGCGGTTGAGAATATTCACCAGGGGTCCGGAGACCAGCAGCATCCCATTGGCCAGCTGGGAGAGGAAGCTCTGGCTTTCATCCAGCAGCGGCCCGGGTATCAGGGCATAGGTGGTGAACAGGCAGCTTCCTCCGGCTGAGACCGCCTCCATCAGATTCTGCATCATGATGGTCAAGGCCGCCTTGGACCAGCTGCGCTGGCCGTTCATACCCAGGCCCAGACCCTCCATGAAGACCATATAACCCGAATTGAGATGGCAGCCTCCCCGGTTGGCCACCGCGTAACCCAAGCCCTGTCCCACCGCCGCCCGGGGTTCGTAGGCCGCCAGTTCCATCCCTTTGACCTGGATGGCAAATTCCTTGCCGCCAAACCGGGCGGCCATCCGTTTGCTGCCTTCAGCCAGGATATCCCCGATGCCCCGCCGGTAAGCGATGTCTTCCATTACCGCGGCCAGGTTGTCGGTGCGACCGAATTTCAAGCCGCAATCCCAACGGCCCTTTTCCGCCAATTCCATGGCAAAAGCGATGGAGCCGGCAGTACTCATGGTGTCCAGGCCCAGTTCGTCCAGGAGGTAATTCCAATCGCAGACCATCTGGAGGTCGCCGTTGAGGATGTTCGGTCCCAGCAGACCCAGGGTCTCCAGCTCGGGACCCTTGACCGCTTTGCCGTCCACCATCACCACCCGGGTACACCGCATGGGACAGGTCAGGCATCCTTTATTCCGTATCAGGTGGTTCTCGGCCAGATATTCCCCGGTTAACTTTTCCAGTCCGTCCCAGGAACCCTGGGAAAAATTCCTGGTAGCCAACATATCCCGCCGCTGCATCTTGGTCAGCAGGTTGGCGGTACCCAGCTCCGGCAGGGTCTTGCCGGTGACCGGGTGGTCCATCAGGAATTTGAACCAGGCTTTATTCAAGCGGCGGGTGGCCTGGTCATCCCGGGAATCCACGTTCAAACGGCCGTTGGCCACCACCGCCTTCACATTCTTGGATCCCAATACGGCGCCGACCCCCCCGCGTCCGGCAGCCCGGTCTTCGCTCATGACCGCCGCATAGGGGACCAGGTTCTCGCCGGCCGGCCCGATGACGGCCTTGCCGCTCTTGGGGTCGAGCAAGGCCTGGGTTTCGGTGGTGCGCTTGCCCCATAAGTGGGCGGCATCGTGCAAGGTAACCTTTTCGTCGGTGATCTCGATCCAGGTAGGTTGGGAGGCCCGGCCCGACAGCACCAAACCGTCGTACCCGGCTTTTTTGAGCCGGAGCCCGAAATTGCCGCCGCAATTGGAAGAAGTCAGAAACCCCGTCAGGGGTGAGATAGTCGAGATATTGAACCGGCTGGAGCTGGGAGCCCCGGAACCGTTGATGGGGCCGGTGGTGAAGACCACCAGGTTTTGATCCCCCAAGGGGTCGATAGGCCCGGAGATATGGTCATAAATGAT
>CAZDND010000193.1:0-1392 GCA_964506825.1 uncultured Syntrophothermus sp. | reverse complement strand
GAAATCTCCCGGCTCGACAGGTCGATCCGGAGCACCTTCCCCATATAACCGCCCAGTCTGGTTGCCATTGGTCACCGCCTCCCCGGAAATTAATATGCCGACTTCAGGATATCCAGTACGTCATTGTACTCCACCTCAACCGGATTGAAGATCAAGGAACCATCGCCGATGGCCGCCTGGGCAATCTGCACCAGAGATTCCCTTTTGACCCCGGCATCCTTGAGGGTCAGGGGCATGCCGGACAACCGGTGGAGGTTCTGGTTCAATTCCCGGATCACCTGGATGGAGCGGGCGGGCCGTTTCCCCTCAGGAGTGTGGGCATATTCATCCGCACCGGCCAGGGGCAGCAGCAGCTCCCCATAATATTCGCCGACCTTCTCCAGGTTGTACTCCATCCCGTGGGGCAGCAATATGGACATGACCATGCCGTGAGGAATATGGCTGACCCCGCCGCAGGCATGGCCCATGGCATGGACTACCCCCACCATGGAATTGGAAAAGGATGCGCCCGCCATCAGGGAAGCGTTGGCCAAGGCCAGCCGGGCCTGCTGGTCCCGGGGAGATTGCACCGCCTGGACCAGGTTCTTGCGGATCAGGCGAATGGCGGCTACCGAATAGGCATCGCTGAGAGGGTTTTTCTGCAAACAGGTATAGGCCTCCACCGCATGGGTCAGGGCATCCATACCCGTGGCGGCGGTAATGGCCGGAGGCACAGTCAAGGTCATGCGCACATCCAGGACCGCCACATCCGGAAACAACATATAGGAAGTGAAAGCCATCTTAGTGCCCTTATCCACATTGGTAATCACCGCTACCATGGTGGCCTCGGAGCCGGTCCCGGAGGTGGTGGGAATGGCGATGAGGGGACGCATCTTTTTGCGCAGCCGCTCAGCTCCCACGAATTTCATCAGGTCATCGGAGTCCTCGGTGATCACGATGTTGACCCCTTTGGCGGTATCCATCACCGAACCGCCTCCCACGGCGATCAGGGAGTCGCAGTGGTTTTCCCGGTAGAGCCGGGCTACCTGGTTGACCACCCGATTGGAGGAGTCCGGGGGCGTTTGATCAAAAACCGCTGCGGGCACGATACCCGAGCCGGCAAAGGCTTCCAGGACGATCTTAACCAAACCCGCGCCCGCCACCCCCTGGTCGGTGACGATCAGCGGCCGGCTGACCCCCATTCCGGACAACTCGAAGGGGATGTTCTCCAGGGCCCGGTGGCCGGACAGGATCTTGACGGGATTAAAATACTCATAATATGCAGGAATCATCATATCCTTCCTTTCCTGAGCAAGGTGTTGGACGCTGATCAGGTCTAGACGCCGAAGGGAATCCCCAGCAGGTAGGTCCGCAGCCGCAGCCCCCATTTGCGCAGGGTCATGGAGGGCATGC
>CAZDND010000192.1:0-3270 GCA_964506825.1 uncultured Syntrophothermus sp. | reverse complement strand
GTTACCTTTCAAATGTATGTAACGACTGCTTACAATCCATCCTATCCCAGGGTCGATATTCCTTTACTACTATTACAAGGCATATTACTTCCACAAAAGTGCAATACCCACTGCGACTCCTGTCGCCGCCAGCACCCAAATCCCGGTACGGACAACTTCCTTTTTGACCAGCGTTGCCAATTCCTCCACTTCATACCCTCCCTACCAATACATAAAATCCAGTCCTGATGCTATATAGCGCTGAAATGTATAAGAACGCAACAGTAATTACCCGCCAGGCTGTGGCCCGAATTATACCCATCCCAGTACCCACACTTGAATCGGTTGTACTATCTTTTCCTAACTAATATTATATACGATAGGTTGACGTCAACAAAGCAGATATATTTAGGCTTATGCAGAATAGCGGCCAAAATGCGACAGTTAGCCCCCAGATCATAACCTTGGCAACCGGTGCCCTATCCAGTACGCCGGTTATGAAACGCTATTCTGATCTGGACAGCAAATTTTTCCTAATATGAAGACGGAACCGTGCTGTTAATTCAGGGCCTACCAACATATGATGTGCAGCTGCCGCCAGTTTTCCATGATGGTTAAAATCGCTGAATCGAGGTCAGGATTATGCCGCAAGACCAGAATCAACTCCAATATCGATTTGACCCGGCCGACAACCTGGTTTTTCTTCGGGAGGTGCTGACCAAGCACCTGCTTCTGTCACATTCCCTGCAAACCAAGTTGAAAGCCCAGTCCCGCATCAAGGTCAACGGACAGGTAACCTTAACCAATTACAAATTGCGACCTGGAGACCTAGTCACGGTGGATATCGATCTGGACGAGTCCAATGGGATCGCCCCTATTTTTTATCCTCTGGACATTGTCTTCGAGGATCATGATTGTCTGGTCCTTAACAAGCCTGCCGGTATTGCGGTACATTCTCAGAGGGGTGGCCCGGAGATTACTCTGGCTAACGCCGTAAGCTATTACTGGAACCAACAGGGGCGCACCAGTACATTTCGTCCTGTAAATCGGCTTGACAAGACTACCTCCGGATTAATCCTGATTGCCCAAAGCAATTTCGCCCATCAGGCTATCTATCGCCAGCAGCTGGCCGGATTGGTTCATCGTTCGTATTTCGCCCTCGTCGACGGATTGGTTCCTGATGATTCAGGGGTAATAGACCAACCCATAGCCCAACCCGACCCCGAGTTTCGTTCCAGAGCCGTCGACCCATCCGGTAAGCCAGCCCTAACTTACTTCAATGTAATCCGTCGTTATGCCTGCCATACGCTGGTATCACTAACCCTGGGTACCGGCAGAACCCATCAAATAAGAGTCCACCTGAACCACTTGGGTCACCCCATCTGCGGCGACACTCTTTACGGAAAAATCTCTGACCTGATTGATCGCCCTGCCCTTCATGCTGCTGAACTTGCATTCCTTCATCCCCGTTCTGCCAAGCCCATCACTTTCCAAGTCCCTTGGCCCCAGGATATGATCCAACTGGTTGAATCTATCAGCAAGTTATAGGAAGACTCGGTATCTGGCAATCATCTCCTCCATAGGTCCTTGGTTTTTTACCATCGTGGTTCCGATCCTCATGGCATGATTTCCAGTTGGAATCCATTCTCATGAAGTCCACCACCAGATAATGGTTTTCATATATTGCCCGTCAATGGCTTGCCTTGATCATATTTCACGTAGTCTATACAGGAACCCAGTCGTCTTATTCCCTGAAAGAAAAAGGCGGATACCAAATGGTACCCGCCTTTTTGGATGCGGATGCTAAGTCTATTATTCGGCTCTAAGCAGCTTTTTCATAAGCTTGCCTGATGGGTTGCGGGGAAGTTCGGTTCTGAATTCCACAAACTCAGGAATCTTGTATTTGGCCGTTTTGTCTTTCAGGAATTCCTTGACCTCTTCCTCAGTCATGGATCCGGGAACCTTGGGTACGATATAGGCTTTCACCCTTTCGCCCAACGCCTTGTCAGGAACGCCGATGACCGCTACTTCGGCCACTTTTGGATTGCCTTCCAGGGCGATTTCGATTTCCCGCGGATAGATGTTTTCGCCGCCCCGGATGATCATGTCTTTCATCCGGTCAACGATGAATATAAAGCCATCTTCGTCCATATAGCCCGCGTCCCCGGTATGCAGCCAACCGTCTTTGATGGTTTCAGCGGTGGCTTCAGGCTTGTTCAAATACCCCATCATGTTGGCATCGCCTTTGGTACAGATCTCACCTTTCTCACCGACCGGCATGATATTGTTGTGATCGTCCATAATCTCAACCTGCTGCTCGGGGAAGCCCAGGCCTATGGAGCCAATCTTTTTCTTGCCCAAAGGCGGATTTACAGTGGATATGCCAGTTACTTCGGTAAGCCCATATCCTTCACAGATGCTTACGCCGTATTTTTCTTTGAAGCCGTTGATGAGCTGCACCGGCAGGGGAGCCGCGCCGCACATGGCCCATTTCAGCTTAAGCTTGGAGGTGTCAACCGTGCTGGGATCAATAGAATTATAGACATAATCGTACATGGTGGGTACGCCCATCAGCACCGTAACGCCGTACTCGATAATCGACGGCCAAAAATCAGCCGGCGAAAATCCTTTGCGGATGCATAATGAATGACCCATGAAGGTGACCGGGTAGGTCCACACACAGAGCGGATTGGTATGGAACATGGGCAGCAGGATCAGCATTACATCATCACCCGGAAACATTCCTAGTTGGGTTATAGCCCTGCATATGGATGCTTCAGCCTTGTTCTGGAGCAGGATGCCTTTGGGCATGCCGGTGGTACCCGATGAATACAGCATCATGAATGGATCTTCGGGGCTCTGCTTGACCAACGCTTCATCCGCCGGGTATTTGTCCAGGATCTCGGTCAGCTTCAGTTTAGCCACATCGGTTCCGTGCTCAATGTCGGTAAACACTTCCACCACTATGGGTTTATGTTTGGCCAGCTTGTACCCGGCGGCGAAATCAGCCATGAACTCGCTGCTCACAAAGGAAACCTTGGGTTTGGAGTCGTCCAACACGTAAGCAATCTCCGGGCCTTTGAGCATATAGTTGACCCCTAAGGCTATAGCTCCCAATTTCTGGGCTCCGAACATGGTGTAATAGACTTCCGGCGAGTTCAATACCATCACCGACACGATGTCGCCTTTGGTGACTCCCTGTGCCTTGAGGTAGTTGGCTACTTTGTTGGATCTCTCATTGGTCTGCCGATAAGTGATCACCTGATCGTAATAATACACATGTACTTTGTC
>CAZDND010000191.1:0-3406 GCA_964506825.1 uncultured Syntrophothermus sp. | reverse complement strand
TCATGGTGAGCGATATGGGCAGTGTGGTCCACAAACGCATCGACATCCCGGAATCGGTGCGCCCGGAGGATCTGGAGGATTTGTCGCACCTTTTCAACTCCAGCCTCCAGGGTTCCAATCTCCGTGAGGTCAACCGCACCTTGCTGGGAACCCTGCGCAGCGAATTGCTGCACCGCCGGCAGGTGATCGAGCGGGCTCTGGAAGCTATCGAAGCCATGGGTGACGGCCATCACGAAAAGGTTCTGATAAGCGGGGCCATGAACATTGTCAACCAGCCGGAATTCAAGGATTTCGAAAAGCTGCGGGGGATCCTGATGGCCCTGGAGGAACACGATCTGATCCGCAGTCTCCTGCGGGAGTCGAACCTGAAGGAAGTCCGGATTAAAATAGGCAACGAAAACGAAGCCGAAGAGATCAAAGAGCTCAGCCTGGTTTTCACCAATTACGAATTGGAGAGCGGAGAAAAGGGCCGGATCGGTCTGATTGGACCAGTCAGGATGGAATATTGGAAGGCTTCCGCCTCCGTGGAAAGAGTGCGCGACATAGTGCAGGACGTCATTGGCAGGCTGAAGAGATAAGGAGCAACCATGGGCGACAGAGCCAATGCCGGGCAGGATATTGACGAGCGTTTCAAGACCCTGGTCAACAACGCTACCGCAGCCCGGGTAGTATCCCAGGCGGTGGAGGGCACCATTGGTCCAAAGGGGCTGGACACCATGCTGGTGGACAGCTTTGGAGACGTGGTTATCACCAACGACGGCATTACGATACTGAAACTAATGGAAATAAACCACCCGGCAGCCCAGATGATCATCAATGCTGCCCATTCCCAGCAGGAAGAGGTGGGGGATGGTACGACTACCGCCACCATAATGGCGGCGGCGATGATCACCGAGGGACTGAACCAGGTGCTGAAAGGGGTCCCCGTGACCCGTTTGCTGGAGGGCATTGCCCAAGGCGCAGCCCGCGGGGTTGAGGAACTGCGGTGCTTGGCCCAGCCCGTTGCCGGACTGGACGACCCCCGGCTGTTTCAGACGGCCATGGTGGCGGGGCGCGGCGACCGGGAATTGGCGGAGCTGATCCTGAAGGCCGCAGCCGTCATCGGAGCGGAACGTATGGAGGAGGTTGGCTACCGGTTTGCCGACTCCGTATCCGCCTTTGAGGGTGGAGCCAGCGAAGTTATCCAGGGGGTGCTCCTAAACAGCCAACCCCTTAATCGCGATATGCCCGCCCGGATCGAAAATGCCCGGATCCTGGTGGTGGACGACGCCCTCAAGCCTGAGGACCTGGCCGAGGGGGCCCTGCGTACGGAACTGGGACTTACCAAGCACCTGGAGCTCCAGGAAGCTTATCGGCGCAACCTGATCAAGCTGGTGGAGATGGGAGTCAATACCGTACTGGTTCACCGTTCGGCTGACGACCTGGCGGAGGCGGTTCTGACTGATGCCGGGGTGATGTTGGTCCAACGGGTCAGCTACCGGGACATGGAGCGGGTCTGCGAGCACACCGGAGCCCGGACCATCCGGCGCAGCGGCCTGAATCGCGACAAGACCGGGCTGGAAAGATTCCTGGGCCAGGCGGACCTGGCGGAACACCGGGAAGACCTGGAACATATCAGGATCATTGGGGGAGCGGGGCAAAGCGTGGCCACCGTCCTGGTTGGAGCCGCCACCTCAGAGGTAGTGGAAGAAAGGGAGCGCATGGCCAGGGACGCCGCCGCCGCTGTGCAGAATGCTCTCCGCAGCGGTGTGGTTCCAGGAGGCGGAGCTATCGAAGTATGGACCGCGGCCGCGCTGGACAAAATGCCGGGAGCGGTGACCGGAATGAGCAGCTTTGGAATTCAATGCGTCCGGGAAGCCCTGCAAAAGCCCTTTGCCTGTATAATGAGCAATGCCGGACATAATCCCCTGGACAAGCTGGTGGAATTGACCACTGTCCAGCAGGTTCAGGGCAGTCAGTGGGGCATCGATTGCGATAACGGAAAGTTGGCCGATATGACCCTGATGGGAATCTGGGACCCGGCCGGCGTCAAGATAAAAGCCTTGGAAGTGGCCAGCGAAGTTGCCAGAGCCGTACTGAGGATCAATACCGTTATAAAGAAGCGTGAGTCTTCCGGGGGTTCCCATCCCGGAGAGCTCATCTAGCCCGGATGGGCAGTAAATAAGAGTGAGGTGACCTTTATGGCTAAAGATTGGGGAGCTAATATACCCCCCGATGGGGATGGAGATATCTCCCCGGAAGAGTTAATCAACGGGGAAAAAGACGAGCTCACCATACTGAGGGAGGAACTGGAGAAAAAAAGCGCCGAAGCCAAGGAGAATTACGATCATTATATGAGGGCTCTGGCTGAAGCCGACAACCAGCGAAAAAGATGGCAGAAGGACCGGGACGAGCTGATCAAATTCGGCAACGCTTCGTTCCTGCGCAAGTTGATTCCGCTGGCGGATGATTTTGCCCGGGCCCGCAAGGCCATGGAATCGGGCGGCGATCTGGAATCCCTGCAGAAGGGAGTCGAGATGATCGAAAAGCGCCTGGCCGACTTGTTTGAACAGGAAGGTCTTACAGTGATCCCCGCCGCGGGCCAGGAATTTGACCCGCAGTTTCATGAGGCCCTGAGTGTCGATGAAACCGGAATCCATCCCGACGGCACCATTGTACAGGAATTGCAGAATGGCTACCTGTATAATGAACGGGTGCTGCGGCCCAGCCTGGTAGTGGTAGCCCGTTCCGGATCATGAATCCGCAGGGCGCGGCAATGGTTTAGGGGGAACCGCGGCGGACCAGAGGCAGGAGGCCAATCCTGACCGGGTTTGCCGATCAATATAGCTCATAAAGATAAAAATGGAGGTGCACATATATGGGTAAAGTAGTTGGAATCGACCTGGGAACCACCAATTCCTGCATAGCGTTCATGGATGGGAACGACCCCACGGTAATACCGAACTCCGAAGGGGAGCGGATCACTCCTTCCGTAGTAGCTTTTTCCAAAACCGGTGAGAGACTGGTGGGACGGGTGGCCAAGCGCCAGGCGGTGACTAATCCGGAGCGCACGGTCATGTCCATCAAACGGCAAATGGGTACCAATTTCAAGGTGAATATAGATGGCAAGGAATATGCCCCGGCGGAGATCTCCGCCATGATCCTGGGAAAAATGAAGGCGGATGCGGAGGCTTACCTGGGAGAACCGGTTACCCAGGCGGTCATTACCGTCCCCGCATATTTCACCGATTCACAGCGGCAGGCCACCAAGGATGCTGGCAAAATAGCAGGTCTTGAGGTGCTGCGCATCATCAACGAGCCGACCGCCGCCAGCCTGGCTTACGGACTGGACCGGGAAGGCAACCAGACTATCCTGGTATTTGACCTGGGGGGCGGAACCTTTGACGTGTCGATCCTGGAGATCGGC
>CAZDND010000190.1:0-3460 GCA_964506825.1 uncultured Syntrophothermus sp. | reverse complement strand
TATTCCGGCTGGGGAAGGTGTCCTCCTCCAGCAGAATGAAGAATCTATAGGGATTGCCACGATAGATGAGTATATTGCATCATGCCCCGAGGCCGTTCAACCGCGTTTGTCTGAGATACGGCAGATCATCATGGATGCTGCGCCCCAATTGCAGGAAAAAATCAGCTGGCAAATGCCCACCTTCTACTTAAAGAGAAACATCATCCATTTTGCAGGGCACAAGAACCATATCGGATTGTATCCGGGTCCCGAAGCCATAAAACATTTTGAAGATCGGTTGGCGGGGTATAAGACCTCCAAAGGTGCCATACAACTGCCTCCCGATAAGGAGCTGGACCCGGAACTCATCAGGGATCTGGTCAAGTACAACTTGGAAAGATAACATTGAGTATATCGTGCCTACTGCCTTCAAGCTGCTGGAAGGAAAGCCTTCATTAATCTGAAAACATTCCTCATCGGTCCTGGGGAAAAACCACCACCAGAAACATTTTGAAGGGGTCGACAGCCAGAACAGAATGAGGGTGTTTGGCTGGCATTATGATTGAGTCGCCAGCATGTAAAGTGAACGTATCATCGTCGATCGTTATTTCTCCTGTGCCGTCCAAGGCTATCACCATAGCATCACCATCGGAAGCGTGGGTGCTGATTTCTTCATCCTTATCAAATGCGAACAAAGTTAGGCTCAGTGACTTATTCTGAGCCAGGGTCATGCTGACGATCTGTCCGGTTTGGTAGCTAACCAGATCCGCAAAAGGCAAAACGACCCCAGAATCAAGGTTTTTGATATATTTATCTGACATACAATGGACCTCCTTACTTATTCAGTATCCGGCCATCCGTGGTCAGGGTGACAACCTGCCAAGGAATGATTTTCTTGCTGATTCTAAGGGCTTCTTTTACTGCCTCCGTCAAGCCACCGCAGCATGGAACCTCCATGCGTACTACCTTAATGCTGTTTATGTTGTTGGCCATCAGGATACCAGCCAATTTTTCAGCATAGCTCCCACTGTCCAACTTGGGGCAGCCAATCAGCACGATGTGTTTTCTGATGAAATCTTCATGGAAATTACCATAAGCAAAGGCTGTACAATCTGCGGCAATAAGCAGATCTGCATTTTCGAAGTAGGGAGCAGTCATTGGGGCAAGTTTGATTTGAACTGGCCACTGCCTTAAGGCCGACCGGATAGGGGCTGGACTCCCAGGAAGATCTGACAACTCAGGATTGTTATTCGCCGTTGAAATAATCCCTGAACCGCTGCACGGAACCGGACCAGGTGGATTCTCCCTGAGCTTGTGGGCCAGTACTGCTGCTTCATTATAGGCGGCGGCTTCTCTTTCCTCAAAGGATATTGCATCTGTTGGGCAGACTGGCAGACAATCCCCTAGTCCGTCGCAATAGTCATCCCTGATAAGACGCGCCTTACCATCGATCATCGTTATGGCTCCCTCGTGACAGGCTATCGCGCAAGCACCGCAGCCATTGCATAATGAGTCATCAATTTTGATGATAGTCCTTTTCAATGCATCACTTCCTCTCAGATACTATCCTACCATATTTGGCAAAACGGTATAGTTGCATATGCAACCTCAATATGATATTTTGCATGGGGATAGGGGGGGATATGTTGCATATGCAAAGCGACTTGCGAGAGAATGTCGGGCTATTCGCTGAAATTGGCGCAGATGATCTGTCGGTTCTGCTTACTTGTCTAGGTGCCAGGTCAAAGCATTATAAAAAGAAAGAAATTGTTCTATTAGTCGAAGACAGGGTGGATTGTGTGGGTATAGTGGTTCGGGGAGCACTAATGGTTATCAAAGAGGATTTCGCTGGCAGCCGGTCCATTATCGACCGGATAGAGCAGTACGAGATATTTGGAGAATCCTTAGTATGTGCAGGAATTGCCACTTCGCCAGTGACAGTTGTAGCTGCAGAGGATACCGAAATCATGTGGATTCAATTTAATCGGATCTTAAGCACCTGCACTTCCAGTTGTGCCTTTCACACCAGGCTGATCGGCAACATGATAAAATCCCTGGCTGTGAGGAACCTGCAGATGAACCTCAAAATGGAAGTAACCTCAAAAAGAAACATACGGGATAAACTGATGAGTTATCTTCTGCAACACGCGGAAAGATCCAGATCGTTTGATTTCATTATTCCATTAAACAGGAGTGAATTGGCAGACTACATTTACGTCGATAGAAGCGCTTTATCTAGGGAACTATCTCGAATGAAGGATGAAGGCATGATTGACTTCAAGAAAAATCATTTTCGTATTCTGAACAAAGGATGAGATCCTGGCTAGTCCATCACGATCTCCGGATGGATGGCAGACTAGCAAGTCAGGTGGGTATAAGGATTGATAGACGCCCATGAAGGTGTGGATTATAGTTGATTTATGGCAGGGAAAGGAGGCAGCCCATGCGTTCAGTGAGATTAGGCAGGACTGGAATTGTGGCCAAAAATGGATTTGGAGCTCTGCCCATACAAAGAATAAGTTCCGATGATTCAACTTCAATATTGAAAAGAGCTTACCATAATGGGTTCAACTTTTTCGATACCGCAAGATTTTATACCGATAGCGAAGAAAAAATCGGCAATGCTTTGAGTGATGTCAGAGACCAGATATTTATCTCATCCAAAACCATGTCCGGCAACGTCTGGGAATTTTGGGAGCAGTTGTCCCAAACTCTTAGCCTGCTGAAAACCGACTATTTGGATATTTATCAGTTTCATAATCCCAGCATTTGCCCGAAAATTAATGACGGAACGGGTCTCTATGAAGCCATGCAAGAGGCAAAGGACAAAGGGATGATAAACCACATTGGCATCACCAACCACAAAATATCCTTGGCTCGTGAAGCAGTGGAATCAGCATTGTACGAGACCATTCAATTTCCTTTCAGTTATCTGGCTACGGCTCAGGAGATTGATTTGGTTCGATCATGTGATAAATCAGATATTGGATTTATCGCCATGAAGCCACTGTCGGGGGGGCTCATATCCGATTCTCGGGCTGCTTATGCTTATATTGCACAATATGAGAACGTACTGCCAATATGGGGAATTCAAAAACAAGATGAATTGAATGACTTCATCTCGTACTCATCAAATCCGCCGATATTGGATGAAAAACTATTAGGCGTAATAGACCATGACCGCAAAATATTAAGCGGAGGGTTCTGCAGAGGTTGCGGGTATTGCTTGCCTTGTCCAGCCGATATCGATATTCCTAACTGCGCCAGAATGTCCCTGCTGCTTCGTCGGGCGCCCACCGAAATTTATCTTAATGAATTCTGGCAGGCGAATATGGCCAGGATAGACGACTGTACAGAATGCAACCAGTGCCTGGATAAATGTCCTTATGGGTTGGATACTCCGGCTCTCTTAAAAGACAACTGGAAGGATTACCAGCAGGTTACGGAACTGGCTCTTGAATGGCTCAAGGCTAACAAGCCA
>CAZDND010000189.1:0-3461 GCA_964506825.1 uncultured Syntrophothermus sp. | reverse complement strand
CACTGGCAGGTCTCGGAGATGGCTGTCACCGGGAACATCATTTGCCAGTCTGATGCCCGTGACGTAAAGATCGCTGAAAATGGCCCCACACCTCCTGTGATAAGCTTTTCAAGGGTCTCTCTATCTGGTTTTACTCATCGTGGGTAAGAGCTTCTAGCCTTCCGATAGACTCTGGCGTTAGCAGTACATACACTTTTTCAATTTCCGGATTGACACCTTCAAAGACTATGGGCACCCTCTTTTAGAACCCTACCAACCTGAAGGACTCTTTTTCGATAATCCGATAATTAATGTGGTTATTATCAGCCCCCTTGATATCCTATCCTGCAAATGTCCGGTCATCAATACCAATGGAGTCGGTTGATTATCAGATAGGTTAAAAGGGACACCGTTGCTCCCAGGGTTGACCCCCAGATCATATCAATGACCGTAATCTTAAAAGGCCAGTTCAGCAGGGTTGCATAGTTGGTCAGGTCATAGGTAGCGTATGTGATCAGCCCAAAAAACATGCCTGCCAGGAGGGCATAACTCCAACTTTGTTTTTCCAATGCCGGGGCGATGACAAAAAACACCAAACCCACAATATATAGCAGATAAAAAGCTATGGCTGCACCCCAATTCGGGCTGGGACTCATGATGAAGCCCAGATACTTCTTGTACAGATTGCTGGCTACCACTCCCAGCCAGACAAGATCGACCGCAAAAAATGTAATAAAAGCGACCAAGTAAATTTTGAGAAACGTCATTTTCATGCCTCCTTAGGATCTTACATTTTCCGTTCTCTTGGGAACCAAGGGACAAAAGCATTGGTCCTGGCTGCATATTCCTGGTATTCCTCATTATTCTGGTATTGCTTCTCCAGCATGGGAACACCGGAAACAAACAGTAACATGAGGGTTATCAAGATGGGACTCATGATTCCGATGATGCCGCTTTCCGAGGGCAGGCAAATTAGAAATATGCCCCACCACATGGTGGCCTCCCCAAAATAGTTGGGATGACGGGTATATTTCCATAGACCAGTCTGCAAAATTCCCCCTTCTACCGCCTTTGTTGCCATAAATTTTTTCAATTGTCTGTCGCCTGTTACCTCGAATAAGAAGCCAACTATCCATATGGCCAGACCAGCAAATTCAAGGAGACCAATGCTTCCAGCGCTGGTAGTATTGTTGAGAACTATGGGGTAAGCCATGATCAGCATGATCAGACCCTGCAGCATAAATACCTGCATGAAAGCCCTGGGGACCGCCCATTTGCCCCAGTTATTGCGCATCGCCAGATATCTGAAGTCCTCAGGTTTCCCAAGATTTCTTCTAAATATATGATATGCGAGCCGCAATCCCCATACGGACACCAGTAATGTTACCAGTAAGGTCCTCCCATTGTAGTTGCCCCCTGCTGCCAGGGAAATCAGCGCAATCACTACAAATCCCAATCCCCATCCGAAATCAACGATGGAGTTGTTCTTCCATATGGTCGCAGCAACAAAGAACAAAGTCATATAGACAAGCACCAGTAGCGCCGTTTGCCAATAAAGATCCATGATCAGCCTCCCTTAAGGTCACAGAATTCACTTCTGCATAAAGGATACCGCCACTGAACCGACTCCAGCGTTGAGTCCGACGATCGTCGATATCTCGGAAATGTATTCAGGCGCTAATCCCAATTCCTGTGGAATTCTAAGGGCAAGGCCCTGTGCATGGGACTCAGAATGTGCGTGCACGATGCTGTAACTCCTGATGGGTTTATCGCTATGGGATTTTTTAACCAGTTCCACGATCTTGTCGATGTTGGCTCGCATTGTGAAGGCATTACCGAAAGCGATCCCTCTGCCATTTTCATCAATGGACACTATGGGCTTAACATTGAAAAGCTGGCCAACAAATCCCGTTAGAGGTGAAATACGTCCACCCCGAACCATATATTTTAAAGTTCTGACGCTGACATAGATCTTGGTTTTCTGGATTTGACTTTCAATATGCTCAATAACCTGCTCAAGGTTGCGGCCATCATCAAGCTGTCTGGCTGCATCCAGAACCAGCAGTCCCTGGGCCCCGGAATTAAGTTTGGAATCAATCACTTTGATCTGTTTGCCCTGGTCAAGGAATTTCCGGGCCGCCTTTTCCATAATATGGTATGTTCCGCTCATCTCTTTGGAAACCGTTATCACAATAACTGCCTCATAATGGTCGGTCAGTAATGAAAAGATGTCTTCTACGCTCTTCTGGGAAGGCAGTGAGCTGGTAGGATACTCCTTGAGCTTGTCCATCAAAGCATAGAAATCATTGGGGGCGATAGTGAGTTTATCCAAATATGGACTGCCTCCGATGATCAGATTCAGGGGAAGCACATGAATTTGGTGTTCTTCAACCAATTCCTTCGGCAGGTCGGCTATCGAATCAGTCATGATAGCTATGCTATGCCGCCTTTCATTGGCCACCAAATATTGTTGTTTCATATCATCAACCTTTTGCTGCAGAACGTTCCCGCCATCTCTCAAGATATTGAACAACTCGGTCGGTTCGTTGGTGTGGATATGGATTCTGGCTTTCTCATTGGTACCTGCAATGATCAGCGAATCACCAAGCGGGGTTAATCTTTGCTTCAGAATGCCGATGTCTGCTTCCAGGTTTGAAATCAGAGCTTCTGTGCAATAACGAAAGTTGATCTCCTCTGTAAAATCGAGATGTTCGTCTTCGATTTCGAGGTCAACCTTCTCCACTGTGTCGGTGGTACTGTTGATTATTCTATTCCTGATGAATCGCGCCACGCCTTCCAAAAACGCTACAAAGCCGTAGGCGCCCGAGTCCACAACTGAGGATTTCTTCAAGACTTCCAAGAGATTCGGAGTGTTGGCCAGAGACTGCCTGGCGGCATCCAGCGAGCGCAAAACAAAATCTTCCACACTTATGGCCGTATTTTTCAATTCCCCCATAGCTTCAGACCACTCACGGATCACGGTAATCATGGTGCCTTCAATCGGCTCCATAATAGCGGTATATGCATAAGGAACCGCCTGCCTGATGGAGTCCACCAAGGAACCCAGGGTTATAGTCTCTGCCTTTTTGATTTCATAATTGATTCCATTAATGAACTGCGCCAATATTATTCCGGAGTTTCCCCTTGCTCCGTTTAAAGCGGCGTCAGCCATTAGGTTCATGGTCGCCTTGAAGCAGTCGGAGGCTTTGGTTTCATTGATTATCGCAGCGAGGGTTGACACCAGATTGCTTCCGGTATCACCATCAGGGACGGGGAAGACGTTAATTCGATTAAGAAAGCTGCGCTGCTTGCTGACCTCGGAAAAACCTGACAGGAATGCATTGTACAGATCATACCCGGTGATGCTGACCATCTCCACCCTACACCCCTCCCCTAACATATTTAGACAGCCTATGGGATACTTCCAGTTTATTGACCTGTGGTAGTCAAAGCCAAATGGTGTGAATTACGGTGATGATTAA
>CAZDND010000188.1:0-3506 GCA_964506825.1 uncultured Syntrophothermus sp. | reverse complement strand
ATTCCCTACGCCGCACAGACTGCTCCCATAGGCAATTTCAGGGACCTGCACACCAAGTCCCATAAGGCTATTTACACTGAAGGCCCCTGCTTTTTAAACATATTATCCCCTTGTCCACGGGGCTGGGAATACCCCATGGCTAAGCTGGCGGAGATCACCAAGCTGGCCGTGGATTCCTGCGTCTGGCCTCTTTACGAGGTGGAAGAGGGGGTCTGGCATCTGAGCTATACCCCGAAGAAAAAGCTGCCGGTGGAAGATTTTCTCCGCTCTCAGGGCAGATTCCGCCACATGTTCCAGACAGGCAACGAATGGATGATCGAAGAAGCCCAGCAATATGTGGATCAAAAATGGGAGCGCCTGCTGGAGCACACCGGTGCTTAAGGGTCTGCGTCAGCTAGGAATATATCCTGTGATTTTGGTAAGATAACTTAAGATAAGGGGGGCTGATCGTGGAGCAGACGATGTTTACCAACGAGGTCATTTTATCCTGGCTTCAGTATTTTTCTCGTAACGTGGAGATTAACCTGGCCAAGCTCAAGATGCTGGATATTACCGGGAAGAATAAAAATCTGATTCCCACCGTGATGAGCAACCGTATGGTGCTGGTCTTTACAGATGCCGGCCATCCGAATATTTTCTACGACATGTGGAATGCGGAGCTGGGTAACTGCGACATTTGGTACAATGAGGGCTCTGACCCCGCCGGAGAGATCAAGCATGACAAGCTCTCCGACATGATCAACCGCGGCATCAATGCCTCAGCCGCCATGTTGATCATGAATCCTGACGCTGCCATGAATTATCAGATAGGCATGGAAAACAGCCGGTTCTCCTGCGGTTCGGTGCAGTATGTCTGCCGGGAAGTACGGGCGGTCATCATGAACAAGCTCAATCCTGGAGAGCAAGATAATATCTGCATAATCTCGGGGGAGAGTATTGCGGTGGAGTCAGCTATGATCGCTGCTGAGGGCCATGTCATTGCAGTAGAATATGACCGCCGGGATCGGGATACCATGAAGGAGAATATCGAAAAATTTGGTCTGAGCAATGTAACCATTGTGGAGTCTCTGAATGGCGGCCTCCCGGATAACCTGCCGGTGCCAGATGTTGCCTTTATAGTTGGTTCTCCCCGGATCGGCAGTGAGATAAAAAGCTTGCTGGCCATTAATCCAGCCATGGACTTCGTGATCTATACATTAAATTTCGACATTCTGACGTCTCTTCCGGCATTGTTCAGGGAAAATGGTTTGGAACGCACTGAAGCCATCCTCATAGAGATATCCAGGGTCAACAGTAAGAACCTGGTGGAGCCTTTTCCGGCTCCCTGGCTGATTTCCGGCCGCAGCATCAACAAACGGCCATAACCATATAGTATGTAAACCGCTGGCAGGGAGTTACCTAAAAGCTGCAGATGATTGTCATAATGACTCTTACCTGCAGCTTTATGCATTCACCCGGCATCTTAAGGCACGAGAAGCTCATAAATTCTCATCCCAGCCTTGATAGGTCGATAATCTTGGGTAAGATCATCGGACTCCCTTCGAGACCATAAATATATTTAGTGGTGCATCCCAATCCTATTTTTATTAAACCGCTGATCGACATTCTTTTGCCCCGCTCCAAAGAAGATCTCCCTTGCTGCTATTGGTGTTCGGTATTCCAAAAACAAGGTTACTGCCTGGGTTGGAGACCATCCCGACAAGCAAAATAAAAAACCCCAAATCAAAAGGGTTTTAGGGATGAATATGGTGCGGGCAGTGGGATTTGAACCCACACACCTCTCGGTACTGGTTCCTAAGACCAGCGCGTCTGCCATTCCGCCACGCCCGCATATCGATTGTATGACGACAATGAATATTTTACTACCGACGAGAACCCGCGTCAAGGACGGTCTGGCGGCAGATCCTAACTGGGCTTATGGCACAGTAGTACGCCTCTATCATACCGACTCCAGAACTTGATGGCTCAGCCTTTCTCACTGCAAGATACGACCCGTCATCGATCTGGCTGGACCGCCTAATGGATGACTGGATAAATAACCATTCTGGATGCCAATGGCTAAGATCATCAACAATATTCCTCACCGGGGAATTCCAACCCGGGCCGGTTTGGTATAATGACTGCAGAACCGCTGATTAATCTTGAGCATTGCAGATAGAATTTCAATGCTATTAATCCTTATTAGTAATGGTGGCCCTCACTTTGGTGGAGCCGGTCATCCCCGGGATACTGATGGAAGTATCTTCGACCGGCGAGTCCGCCGCCCTGAGCAAATAATCTTAATGGAGCTCTTAAAAGAGAGGTGTTTTCTTTGGGAAACCTGAACCCGATCGGTCTATTTGATTCCGGGGTTGGCGGAATCTCGGTAATGCAGGAAATCCGCAGGCTGCTTCCCAGTGAGGACCTGGTTTATTTTGCCGACTCAGCCTATTGTCCTTACGGGACCCGGACTCCGGAATTCATCCGGGAGCGGGCGCTGCGGATCGGCGATTTTCTGGCTTCCCGCCAGGCCAAAATGATAGTGATAGCCAGCAACACTACTTCCGTAGCCGCCCTGAACGAAGTACGCGAGCACCTGGATATCCCGGTAGTCGGCGTTGAACCGGCGATCAAACCAGCCACCCTGCTGACCAAAAACGGCCGGGTGGGTGTACTGGCTACTGGTGTTACTCTGGCCGGCCAGCGATTCAACTCCCTGCTGGAACGCTTCGCCAATGGCTTGGAGGTATACAACCAACCTTGTCCGGGTCTGGTCGAGCAGGTTGAATCGGGGCAGTTGGACAGTCCGGAGACCCGCCGGCTGCTGTCAGGATTTTTAGATAACCTTATCTCCCACGATGTGGACGTTATCGTCCTGGGGTGCACCCACTACCCCTTCCTGCGTCCCCTGATCGAGAAAATGGTCGATCCCGAAATCCAGATCATTGACACCGGGGCCGCAGTGGCCCAACAGGTCGCCCGGATTCTCGAAGCCCGCAAAATCTTCTCCACCAGCGGTCTGCCTGGCAGCGAGGAATTCTTTACCAGCGGCGATGCTTCCGCTATCGAACCCATCGTCAGATTGCTGTGGGGAAATGCCCCCATCCGGGTCACCCACGCCGCCATCTAACCACCACTCACCTACCTGCAAACAAGGGGACGGTTCGAGACCACTGATAAAGTACCCTTTTTAAGGTGCCTCGGCAGCGACTTTGTTCCAATATTGTGGTTTAACCATTAACCGGCGAACGAAAAACTGAAGAATAAGTGCATTTGAAGACTTTGAGGCGGATACCATCCTGGCTATCCGCTTTAAATTTACCGCCAGGACCGTTAATTTGGCCTGAATCCGTATACTTCGAAGGCCGAAGCCTTTGGCCCGGTTTAATCCATGGAATCTTTTCATTTCTGCATTCTTGGGTTCGACCTTGGCTCGCTTTCGGTATTCCTCTTGGAATTCCGGGGTTTTGGTTCTTTGGCTGTATTCATACAATTCTGGGGTATTTATGCTGACTGTCAGCAGCTTG
>CAZDND010000187.1:0-3516 GCA_964506825.1 uncultured Syntrophothermus sp. | reverse complement strand
ATATACGACCAGTCCAGCCATTCTTCCCTTCGGTTGGATATTGTTTGGCTGATTAAGACTAGTTCCATCCGCTTTTCTCTGGTACAATCTTCCTGTCAGATATTTCAACGATTTTACTCAATACTATAAATCGTTACTCAATGCACCACAGGTCTCAGGCAAAACCCCCGTTACGTGCCTCATTGCTAACCATGATTTTCCCAGGCATGGTCTATCCTGGCAGGAATCAACCTGTGATGTTAGTAAACTGTCTCTGCAGAACCCCAGCTATTTGGTCTTCTTGATCCTGGCGATTTCCTCATCCCTCAGTACTCTTCGCAAAGCCTTGCCCACTGCCGATCTGGGAAGCACATCACGAAACTCAATGCTCCTGGGCACCTTATAAGCGGCCAGGTGCTCCCGGCAGAAGTCAATCAGTTCGGCTTCGGTTACCGCAGCGCCGGCTGCCAGCTGAACGAAAGCCTTGACCGTTTCTCCTCGGTACTCATCCGGAATTCCAATGGTTATTACGTCGACGATCTGGGGATGCTTAAACAAAGCATTATCCACTTCCTGCGGGTAGATGTTGTAGCCTCCGGCTATGATCAGGTCCTTGGAGCGATCAACAATAAATACATACCCGTCCTCATCTTGGTAGGCTATGTCACCGGTATGCAGCCACCCATCCGTCAACTGTTTGGCTGTCTCTTCAGGGTCGTTCCAGTACCCTTTCATCACTAACGGGGATTTCATCCATATTTCTCCTGGGGTACCCGGGGCAACTGTTTCACCGGTGGTGGTATCAACGATTCGTATGTCTGTGTCCGGGTAGGGAAGACCAATACACAATGGTTTTTTAACGCCCAGGAACGGTTGAGTCATACCCAGTGAAGTGGATTCACTCATTCCCCATCCCTGCACAATATGCCATTTCATTTCCCTGGCCTTCTGCAAGAGTTCAACGGTGCAGGGAGCTGCACCCGGATTAACCACTTTGAACTTCCGCCCAATTTCCGCCCCTCGCGGATGATTGAGGATCGCCGTCAGCATGGTAGGCACCAAAGGAAAATACCACACCTCGGAAAAACGGTCTAATGCGGTCATTAATTCATCCACGTCAAAACGGGGAAGAATAATTTGAGTTGATCTGGTCAGCATGGACAGCGCATTGCAGCAAATTTCCCCAAACACGTGGAAGTAAGGCAGAATACCAACAATCGCCCGCCGGGAGACGGGGACGGTATTGATTATGCACCTGCCCCATTCGCTTACGCAGTGGGTAGCTACCACCAGATTGTAATGGGTTAAAGTAGCTGCCTTAGGAGTACCAGTGGTTCCTCCTGTAAATTGCAGGACCGCGGCATCTTCTTCCGGATTAATCGGTATTATCGGGGCGACATCATTGGTGTTATGACCCAGAAACTGCGAGAAATGATGCCAACCTTCCTGCAAGCCCAATTCTTCAGGAGTACTGGTCCCCATACCGTCTATGAAGTCTGATATCTTAGTAACCATCACAAACGGAAGATCGATCATTTTATCCAATTTTTTGACAGTGGACACTGCCTCACTGAAGGTTATCATACCAGTCATCCCAGTTTTACTTGCCATGGCCTCCAGTTCCTCAGCTGTATACATAGGGTTGAGATTGAGTATGATTGCTCCGGTCTCCAACAGTGCCCAGAAAGCCATAACCAACTGTGGACTGTTGGGAAGCATAAGCCCAATTCGGTCGCCCTTTTTTATTCCCGCCTCGATTAAACCATTCGCCAGGCGATTGGAATATGAATACAGTTCCGAAAATGTGATCTCGGTTCCGCAGAAATCTACCGCAACCTTGTCGGGGTCCAAAACGGCCGCCATATGCAGGAGTTCGGGGGCTGGGTAACGCGGGTAACTGAGCGTCGGTCGAGTGTCATTATCGTAACTTTTCAGCCAAAATCTTCTCTCGTAAGTTTCAGGTGTCAGTACCAACATATTATCTTCCTCCCTTTCAAATCCAATTCATCAGACCGTGCTGGTTCCTTTCAGGGAAGTCGTGCGTTGCCTTATTTCCTGCGCAATGTCTGGCTAGCGGCACCCCTCTGGGTTGCCCGCCGCTTATCCATCCACCGCTGCCCCTGTTAAACTCCACTCCTTTCATCGATTCTTCCAAAATTGGCCTGCTGGTGCCAGGCCTTCGCACGACTGGATAATATTTGCACGGAGGACAGCAAAAATCGCGGACAATTGTGTCTTCTCTGAATTACCCGCTGATTATTTATTATGCAAATATTGTGCCAAATCAAGTAAATTATTGAGAAGATTTTCTGATTTTGCCAGGGAAGTCCTAGACACCCTTATTTACCCGTTAAATGAGCCTTATTTCCCCCATCCACGCCCCCCGGAAATCAGGTAATCGGTCTGCCCTCGCAATTTTTTGGCTGACCGATTTCGCTACAGTGTTGTGTTTTGCAACAAAAAAGCCACACTAAGGTGTGGCTTTTTGTGTATCTGCTCCGAACAGCTGAGTCGATATTATTATGTTGACAACCGATATAATCTTTTTCAATCAGTAAAAGGGCCCTTTACTCCACCCAGACGGTAATACCCGACCTGTACCTGTAGAATTCTATTTTTCGATCCCATACTTGGCCATCTTCTCATATAGAGTAGACCTGGCAATACCAAGGTCACGAGCAACCCGGGTGATATTTCGATTATGGACCTGCAGAAGATTTTCAATCAAATCTCTTTCATACTCACGAATCGGCTTATCCAATTTTATGGACTTTTTATCAGGGAGCAATTCCTCAGGCAGGTGCGCAACAGTAACGATCACGTCATTACAGACGTTGACGATCCGTTCCATTACGTTTTGCATTTCGCGAACATTGCCTGGCCAATCATATTGGTTGAATATTTCCCAGATCTCTCGGTCTACCTTAATTATCGGTTCTTTCTTAAGCTTAAGACACAGACTCTCCATGAAGTGGGATGCCAACAAGGGTATATCCCCTTTCCGCTCCCGCAGGGGGGGTATCTTGATGGTAAAGACGTTAAGCCGATAGAAAAGGTCTTGCCTGAATTTGCCCCGTCTGATCTCTTCCAGCAAATCCTTATTGGAAGCGGCGATGATCCTAACATCGACAGGTGTCTCCTCATTGCCTCCAACACGGCTTATGGTCCTGGTCTCCAACGCCCTCAGCAGGGTAGTTTGCAAATCCAGGGGCATCTCGGCTATTTCATCCAGAAATATGGTTCCTCCCTGGGCTAACTCAAATTTCCCGATCTTACCCCCTCGTTTAGCCCCGGTGAATGCACCTTCTGTATATCCGAACAGCTCGCTGGCAATCAATTCCCTGGGAATCGCCCCGCAATTAATGGCCACAAATGGGCCTCGTTTTCGAATACCTGCGTTATGGATAGACTGAGCAAAGACCTCTTTGCCAGTTCCGGTTTCACCTAGGAGCAGGACCGTCGAAGCACTGCCAGCTGCCTTGCGAGCCAAATCGACTGTCTGAATGAAATGAGGGTCTTTGCCTATCAGATTCGAGA
>CAZDND010000186.1:401-3567 GCA_964506825.1 uncultured Syntrophothermus sp. | reverse complement strand
AACCGTCCCCTTGTTTGTCGGGGTAAAAAACACCTGCTGCCAGGCAACAGGTGTATTTTTGTTGTCAGAATGTCAAACAGGAGAACCGTCCCCTTGTTTGGGTTAGCGTTGGACGTTCAGGGAACGGACCAGGGCGGAGGCGGCTTCGGCCCGGCTGATGGTATGCCCGGCATCGAAGTTCACTCCGTCGGCCTTGATGATATTCAATCCCCAGCATAGGGCCGCGTACCCCCGGAGATCATTGCTCAAGGAGGCGGTATCCCGGTAGGGCAGTTTATAGATTTCCCACAGTCGTGCCAGGTATTCAAGGTCCAGGGAACGCACCAGAATCTGCGCCAACTGACCCCGGCTCACAACCGAATCAGACGGCTGCGATTCCTTGAGCCAGCCCAAGGATACAGCTCGCTTCACCACTTCATCGTCCGATAGGGCCCGGACAGCATCCAGGCTCTGTCGGGAAGCCAGCAGCGGACGCAATAGGGCAGCCAGTTTCACTTTCTCTCCGGGGTGGAAAGAATCCCCGTATTCGGTCATCAAACCGGACCTTGCCAGCAGAAGAATTTCTTTCTCCGCAAAATTGCCAGCAACGTCGTTGTAGGACTTAACCTGACGAGTTGGAGCGATCGGCTGTCCCTGGTAGTCAAGCAAGGTGCCTTTATGAGCTTCAATCATCCGGAAGGAGGGCTTGCCGTCAGGCACCTGGGGCATATAAACCAACCGCATTTCGGAATCCCTTTTGTCTGGTGAATAAAAGGCGGCATAGGTCAGGGTCAGGGGAGCGGACTGCAGGTAGATCTGGGTGGCCTTCTCCGTGCCCAGAATTCCTTGGGAGGCAGGAAGGTCACCGTAAAACCAGTTCAGATTATAGGAGATAATCTTCTGATGAATCCGGTCCACCACAATATCCGCCCCGTTGCCGGGAAAATCGATGCCATTGGCGATACGGATAAATTTGAAGGACCATATAGACGGTTCCGACTCGGGCATGGTTTTGCCAGTCGGATAGGGAGCCAAGCTGTCAGCGTCCAAGCGAAACTGCTCATAACGTTCGCCCTGGAGCTTCCGCAACAAATCCTCCCCAAGTTTCTGGGCTGATTGTTGGCTCAGGGTGGGCTTGCTTTCGGCACTGGGCAGGCTCAGGCTGAACCCCAGCAGTTCATCAGTCCGGGCGTCTACCCGTCCGTAGAGATATTGGTATGAGCCGGGATCCGGTCCGGAGCTTGAAACCCAGCTGATACTCCAAATGCGTTGTTGGGGGTCCCGCCAATCCTTACCCAGACTAGCCGACTCCAGCTCTAGTTGCGAATCGGGCTGGGCCCATTTAAGGATTGTTGCTGCCGCCTGCTCCTGGCTGATGAGACCCGCTATATCCACGATTTCGGCCGATTCTTCGGGGGTCAGGGAGAGCCGGGCGGCTTGATCCTCCATACCGCCGTATCCTCCTCCGCCGGTGATGCGCAGCTCCATATCAGGCTCCAGGGGCTGCCCGGTGAAGGCATCTATGACTCCGTTGGAAGGGTGGTCCAGCAGATAAACCAGCAGGGGAGAGGTGCTTGTTTGGGAATTGTAAGGCCGGTATTGCTCCGGCATCTGGTATTGGAGCTGGATCATTTGGTGGTTGACAAAGCTCTGCCCCGCAGCCGCCGGGGCGATGATACCTGACGGATCAGGCATGGGCAAATCCGACCAATTGAGGCTGTAACCCTCCACCTGACCTGAAACCGCATTGACAGTAATCCATGCTCCCACACCCTCCACGGGTATCTGGTTGACCATCCGGCGCCAGTTTACAGTATAGCTGGAGATACCGGAAGGGCTTATCAGCTCAGGTTCCGCATCGGAGATCATAACCAGGTGGGGGAAACGATTGGGGACCAGGCGCTGCAACAACCCCGAGGCAGTTGCCTTCGCCTCGGCCCAGGATACGGTTGGTATGCGGTTTGACCCCCCGGGTTGGGACTGCCAGGTATTCATGGAAATTACTTCGCCGGTGACTGCATTCACTTGGGCTGAGAAGCTGCCTCCGGAATCATCAGCGGCATTCCATACCAGCGACCATACCTGAGTGGAGTCGGATTGGCTGAAACCGGAGCTGAAATCACTAAACGCCGTCGGGATAACGAAATTCTGACGAACAGTCTGGATGGCCTGCTCCAATGGTACGGCCGGATGGTCGTCAGCACCCAAGGCGCTGGGTACAGAAACCACCAGGAAAAAAACGGTAAGCAAGCTAGTAATACCTAATATTAGTTTATGGGGCATCAATCATCCCTCCTTTCAAGCATAAGTATACAATATTCTGAATAATTTAGTGAGCCCCATTCCAGACTTGCCGGAGGGGCCGATGATCCCAGAGCAGCCTTTCGTGAGGCGAGGCTGTGGCCGACATCTATTGGTAAGAAGATCATAGTACCGAATCTGAGGATTTCCGCGGAAAACGCTTGGTCCATAACTGGGGGTTATGATAAAATCAGAACATGGTCGGATGTTTGACAAGCCATGTTAAAGACACGTTGGAAGGAGGTCAGCTCGATGCCGGAAGAGTTTAAACCGGGTTGCCAGAGACCGCCTATCAAGCGGAAGCTCACTGAAACGAATATTGCTGCCGAACCGGCAGTGAAGGAGGCGAAAAGATCAATGGTTAAAGTCGGCAAACCAGCACCGGATTTTACAGCTGCAGCTTTTCATCAGGGCAAGTTCGTAAACGTCAGCCTGTCAGAATTTAAGGGTCAATGGGTAATCTTATGTTTCTATCCGGGTGATTTCACTTTCGTTTGAGCGACGGAGGTCGCAGCAGTTGCTGTGAAATATCCTGAATTCAAGGAACTGGGAGCCGAAGTGCTTTCTATGAGCGTTGACAGCGTTTTTGTGCATAAGATGTGGAATGATAATGAGCTGTCAAAGATGGTGGGACATGATGTGCCTTTCATGATGTGCTCAGATCCGGATGGCAGTATTGGCAAGGAATATGGCATATATGACGAGGAGGGCGGAGTGGAGACCCGTGGTCGATTCATCATCGATCCTGACGGTAACATTCAGGGATTCGAGGTCCTGACACCACCGGTGGGAAGAAATGTCAAGGAATCGCTCCGTCAGCTGCAGGCGTTCCAATTGGTCAGGGCTTCCGAGGGTACCCAAGCCACCCCCTCCGGATGGAAACCTG
>CAZDND010000186.1:0-358 GCA_964506825.1 uncultured Syntrophothermus sp. | reverse complement strand
CTAAATCCCGGACCTGACCTGGTCGGCAAAGTGTGGCAGGTCTGGAAGGTAGAGCAGGCTTTCGAGGACTAGGTCTGCAATCAAACAAGGTATCCAAAAGAAACCGTCCCCCCAAGGATGGTTTCTTTTTGTGATAAAACAAATGTATTGAGGCATAATGGTTATATCGAAGGCTAGCTTGAGTGGGGCTAACGGCCAAGCGGCTTGATTTTAGATGGGAAATTGGCAGGCTGGCAGAGGCCGCGAGAGCCCGGAGGAGGCAGAAATTGGATAGGCAAGACTTCAATTTTCGCAGGGCTGGTGAAAAGGATATGGGTCTGATCCTGGCAATGATCAAGGAGCTGGCTGAATACGAAGG
>CAZDND010000185.1:3168-3572 GCA_964506825.1 uncultured Syntrophothermus sp. | reverse complement strand
ATACGAAGGTTTGCTGGCGGAGGTTTCAGCCACTGAGGAGCTCCTCAGGGAGTGGCTCATAGAGAAACAGAAGGCAGAGGTGATCATCGGGGAGTGCGGGGGCAAGCCGGCAGGGTATGCTTTATTCTTCCATAACTTCTCGACCTTTCTGGGCCGGGCTGGGCTATACATCGAGGACCTTTATGTGAGACCGGAATACCGCAATAGGGGCTATGGAAAGGCTTTCATGAAGTGTTTGGCGCAGACCGCGGTGGAACGAGGCTGTGGACGACTGGAATGGTGGTGCCTGGATTGGAATCAACCCAGCATCGACTTTTACCTGTCGCTGGGTGCCCAGCCGATGCAAGACTGGACCGTGTATCGCATTGCGGGAGATTCTCTGTCCGCATTGGCCGGAAAACAAG
>CAZDND010000185.1:0-3158 GCA_964506825.1 uncultured Syntrophothermus sp. | reverse complement strand
ACATACGGCAACTGCCTGGATCATTCGTCCAATCAGGGCTGTGATGGCTCCAGAAAAGTCTCGTTTTCAAGAAAGTATCGGGTCGATGAGAGGCTTGGCAGCGACAGCAATTTATATCACAATAAATGGGAAATAGGCTATGATGGTTAATAGAAATCCATTTTGATAGCCGACAGGCGCTTGGGTGCCATTGGCGGCCCATATCCAAGGGATTTTAACGGAATCGGGATATTGAGGTGATAAATTGAACAACCGCATGACAAACCTGGGTTTTTCCGGGGGATATCTTCGGGAGGCGGGCGTTTGGCCGGAACTTTTTCTGGGCCGGGTAATAGCTCAATACAAGGATATCTACAAAGTGGCAACGGAAAAGAACGAGCTGTGGGCGGAAATATCAGGCAAAATGCGCTATAGCTCTGAAGAGTTGTCTGCATATCCGGCGGTCGGCGATTTCGTGATGATCGACCGGGAAGATGATGCTGGGGGGAATGCCATTATCCATCAGATACTGTCCCGGCACAGCGCATTTGTACGCAAAGCGGCCGGAACTGCCCACGATGTCCAAGTGGTGGCGGCCAATATTGATACGATATTTATCTGCATGTCCTTGAACCAGGACTTCAACTTGCGCCGGCTGGAACGCTACCTATCCATTACTTGGAACAGCGGTGCCGTACCGGTGGTGGTTCTTACCAAGTCCGACCTGTGTGCGGACCTGGCCGACAGAGTCCGTGATGTAGAGAAGGTTGCCCCGGGGGTAGAGGTGGTCGTAACGTCGAGCCGCACCGATCATGGATACCAGTCCATTCTGAAATTTATCGCTCCAGGGAGGACGGTGGCGTTTTTGGGGTCCTCCGGGGTAGGCAAATCTACTCTAATCAACCGTCTTCTGGGGGAGGAACTGATCGCTACCCGGGAGATACGCAAGGACGATAAGGGGCGGCATGCCACCACCCATCGGGAGTTGATCCTCATTCCTGCGGGCGGGGCAGTCATTGACACCCCGGGTATGCGCGAGATTGGAGTGGAAGATGTCGATCTGGGAAGAGCTTTTGCGGAGATAGCAGATTTGGCCCAGGGGTGTCGCTTCAAAGACTGCCGGCATGAGGATGAGCCGGGATGCGCCGTCAGGCAGGGTATAGTCATGGGCATAACAACCGAGGAAAGGCTGGTGAGCTATCGGAAGCTCAAGAAGGAAGCTAAATATGAAGGCCTGAATTCCAAGCAGATTGAAAAAGAAAAAATCGACGAGATGTTTTCTGCATTCGGTGGAGCCAAGAACGCTCGAAATTATGTCAAAACCAAGAATAAACCTCCAAAATAATCGGCCCGGGAAAGGGAGTTTGGCCCTTTTTGGTTAATATCATGAAATACCTTTGGAACTGCTATTTAAGGCATACATTTGACATGAGTATGGTGTCGGATCTTTGATTTTGTTACCGGCAAAGGCCAGAGGAGTATCAAATGAAGAACGACATATTTGCCAAAACAACCATACCAAACTGCCGGAATGCGGCGGAAGCGCATTTCGGTATCCAGGAAGGACAGTTGATCTACACCAGAGCCTGCCAGATTCTAAGGTCCCATTGGGAAACCATGGATTCAGGTGGTAATATAAGGATACGATTCCATATGAAATATAACTTACTGCCCCTCATTTCCTATTACCAGGCCATGTTGGAGGCAGGTACGGAGCGGGAAAAAGCTGTAGCCCTGGCGGTGGCTGAATCGGACCTTTTCTGGGAAAAACAGTCTGCCCGGCTGACAAAGGTGAGGCGAATGCCCTGGCGACTGTTTCGTCTGATCGGAAGCCTGATCGTGATGGCCTATCCTGCCTCCGGGTGGGATATAAAATTGCTTCGCAGGGATCTCCAGGAGATCCATTTGGATGTGACTCGCTGCTTCTACTACGATTCGCTGATAAAATACGGGGTCCCGGAATTGGTACCGGCATTCTGTAATGCGGATGTTATTCTGTATCGCGGTGTGGAGCCCTGGGTATATTTCCTCCGGACTGAGACCCTGGCAGGGGGAAGTAATCGCTGCGATTTCCGCTATGTTGACAACCGCAAAAACCTGGGGAAGTTGTGATTCAAAAGAGGCCCCCGTGCTAGGTGGCAAAGTGAGGAGAAAGGAGTGAGGTGTTTTGGCATACATGTTTCAAATCATCGAGACTGAAACGCAGCCTGCTCTGGCAGTCAGAACAGTCACCTCGGCAGGCAATCTGCCTCAGATGGTAGGTCCGGCCTATGGAGCCATCATTGCCTACCTGGCAGAAATGGGACAACAGCCTCTGGGGCCGGCTTTTATCGCCTATTATAATTTAGACATGGAAAAGCTCCAGGTGGAGATTGGTTTTCCGGTAGCCCAGGAAATAGCCGGCCGGGGAGACATCATTGCCAGGCCGATTCCAGCCGGCAAACGGGCGGCAGTTTTTCACCTGGGTCCCTACAGTGAACTGGCTTCGACCTACGATGCCTTGGCAAAATGGATTGCTGACCGGGGTTATGAGCCCACCGGGACTGCCTATGAATTTTACTATAATTCGCCGGCTGAGGTGCCGGAAAGCCAGCTGTTGACTAAAATCGAATTTCTGCTGAAGTGATGTCTCAGATGAAGGGGGGAATCGGAATGACACCGGTGATCATATTGGCGGCGTTGGCCGCCGTCCTGGCAGTATTTCTGGTAGGAACTTACAATGGTCTGGTGGGTTTGCGGCAGAGAGTGAATAACGCCTGGGCACAGGTGGATGTGCAGCTCAAGCGACGATATGACTTGATCCCCAATCTGGTAAATGCCGTCAAGGGTTATGCCCAGCATGAGCGGGAAACCCTGGAAAGCGTGACCCAGGCAAGAAACCTGGCCATGGCCGCCGGCAGCGTGGCCGAACAGGCCCGGGCCGAAAACATGCTCAGCGGAGCCTTGAAATCCTTATTTGCAGTGGCAGAGGCCTATCCGGATCTCAAGGCCAGTACCAATTTCATGCAGCTGCAAGCAGAGCTTAGCGATACCGAGAGCAAAATCGCATTTGCCCGCCAATTCTACAATGATACGGTGCAGAAATTCAACACTAAAATCCAATTGTTTCCCAATAATCTGGTGGCTGGAATAATGGGATTTACGGCGTTTGATTATTTCAGTCTCGGTGCCGAGCCCGA
>CAZDND010000184.1:0-3579 GCA_964506825.1 uncultured Syntrophothermus sp. | reverse complement strand
AAATCTCTTTATATAAAAACTAAATCCCGCCCCTTGATTAGGGACGGGATAATACCCGCGATACCACCCTGCTTGGCAAAGTTTATTGGTGGAGCTGGCGGGAATCGAACCCGCGGCCTCTTCCATGCCAAGGAAGCGCGCTCCCTCTGCGCCACAGCCCCATCTTGTTTGTCCGCTTGCGATTGTAACGTGATCATCGGCGCCAGCTAACTGCCCGAAAAAAACGGACCCGCAGGTAAGGCGTTGGTTGGATCCAAGATCCTCGCCGTCCCGTTTCCTGCCGCAGATCACCGACGCGGCTCCCCGGCGAGATTCGGCTGGTCAGCTGCTGTCTCGCACTGGCCGACAGCTCTCTTGAAGCCTATCCAGACCTACTGCTCCGGTTCCTCGCCTGAATGTGCAATTAACACTGCAAATTATATGACACCTGCCCCCTAAAAGTCAACCGGCTTCCCGGAGAAGGGTCAAATCCAAGCGGCCGCCCCCTCCCGTTGAATATCGGGCCGTCCCGCAGCTGAGCCAGTGGGACCACGGCCAATGGAGACCAGGTCCAGGGTCACTCCCGGTTATGCAGGCAGGAAACCGGCAGGGGAGTGTGGAAATCAGCATGCGGTGCTCTCAAGGGGCTGGCGGGACGGCCTGCCTTCACCCGGGGATCAGACACGTGGGGAGGATAAGCTTTGAATAAGACCTTGGTCGTAGTCAACCCCGCTTCCGCTTTCGGCAGGACCCGCCGCGAATGGCCGGCCATTGCCCGTGAACTGGACCGGAACGGTTTGAAATACGAAGCTTGCATTACGGGGCATCCCCGGGAAGCCGAGCAGTTGACCCGAAAAGCCTTGCAGGAGGGTTATGAAACCATCATCGCCACCGGGGGGGATGGCACCCTGAATGAAGTGGTGAATGGTTTTTTTGTGGGCAGCGAGGGTAAACCGGTTAATCCCGAAGCGCGTTTGGGGCTGATATCCAGCGGTACCGGGCGGGATTTCTTCCGCAGCCTGGATTATCCCAGCGACGTGGGGGAGGCGGCCAGAATCATTGCCCGGGGCAATCAGCGGTATTTGGATGTGGGGAAGGTCCTTTTTACCAACTACGAAGGCCGCCGGGAGACCAGATATTTTATCAACGTGGCCGGGCTGGGAGTGGACGCGGAGACCGTGGAGCGGGTGAACCGCACCAGCAAAAGACTGGGCGGCAGGATATCGTTTTTGTGGGGTACGGTCTGCGCCCTGGTCCAGTACCACAACCGCGAGGTAAGATTGGAGGTTGATGGTCAGCTGGTGCACCAGGGGAAGGTGCTGCTGGTGGCGGTGGCCAACGGTCAGTATATTGGCGGAGGCATGAGAATTGCCCCGGAAGCCCGCCTGGACAGCGGATATTTTGATGTCATCTGGGTCGGGGATATGGGCAAACTGGAGGCGCTGACCGTGCTGCCCCGGATTTACAGCGGGGCGCATATGGGACACCCGGGGGTGAGGATAATGAGAGGAACCCACATCAAGGCGTCCTCGCCGGAAAAGGTGCTGATCCAGATGGACGGGGAACAGCCCGGTATCCTGGATGCGGAGTTCAGTATGCTGGAACACAAGCTGCCGCTGCTGCGCTGACTCCCGTGCCAGGCCAGCGCCTAACATGGGGTCAAGGAGATTTCCATCGATCACCGGCGGAACAGAATAAAGATTTGCTCCGGTCCACCAACCGGGAGGAACAACCTAAAGGCGAGAGTATTAATACTCTCGCCTTTGTGGGTAAGGGGTACTTTATATAGGGGGAGGTGTATAGCTACTTCAACTCGCTCTTCATCACCTTGCCGGAGGCATTGAGGGGGAAAGCCTCGTAAAACTCGATGATTTCAGGCACTTTGTAACGGGCGACCCGTTCCTTCAAATAATCTTTCACATCCTGTTTGGTCATCGTGGCGCCGGCTTTCAGGATGATGCAGGCCTTGACCCGCTCTCCCAGGGCGGCATCCGGGACTCCCACCACCGCCACTTGAGCCACGGCTGGATGTTCTTCCAACGGCAATTCGATTTCCCGGGGGTAAATGTTTTCTCCGCCCCGGTTGATCATGTCTTTGAGCCGACCGCCGTAATACAGATAGCCCTGTTCGTCCATGGTGCCCAGGTCACCGGTGTGCAGCCAACCATCCACTACGGTTTCAGCAGTGGCTTCGGGCATGTTCAGGTAACCCGACATGACGTTTTCACCCCGGATGCAGATCTCGCCCTTTTCTCCATAAGGAAGGATGTTGTTGGAGGCATCCATGATTTCGATTTCTTGCTCGAAAAAGGCGTGGCCGATGCTGCCCAGTTTCAGGGGCGCACCGATGGTAACCGTGGAAACCCCGCATCCTTCGGTCAGACCGTAGCCGTCGACCACGGTGACCCCGAACTTCTCCGTGAAGTCGACGATCAATTCCTTGAACACCGGAGCTCCGCCGGCATAGGCCAGGCGCAGGTGCACCTTGTCATAATTGATGGTGCTGGTGTCAACCTGGTACAACACGAACATATACATGGCCGGAGTTCCCCAGGTGACTGTGACCCCGTAGCGTTCGACGGAGGGCCAGAAGTCGGTGGGGGAGAAGGCCTTGCGGATAACGATGCTCAGTCCCATGTAGGTCAGGGGATAGGACCACACGCAGATGGGACTGGTGTGGAACATGGGCGCCAGGAGCAGGAATATATCATCGGGAGTGTAGACCCCGAAACGGGCTACGTCCTTGCAGTTCGTGAACTGGTTGCGGTTGGACAGGAGTACTCCCTTGGGCTTGCCGGTAGTCCCGGATGAATAGAGCACCATGAAGGGATCCGAGCTGGCCTGGGGGACAAAGGCTTCATCGTCCGGGTATTTGGCCAGGATTTCGGTCAGGGTGAGCTTAGCCACATCGGTGCCGTGAGCGGTCCCGGTAACTACCTCTACCACGATGGGTTTGTGCTCCGACAAATTCCAGCCCTTGGCAAAGGTGGCTAAAAATTCGCTGCCGACAAAAGCCACCTTGGGCTTGGAATCCTCCAGCACGTGTTTGATTTCCGGGGGTGCCAGCATATAATTGATCGAACCGGCGATGGCTCCCAGCTTCTGGATGCCGAACATGGTGTAGTAGACCTCAGGGGAGTTGAGGATCATCACCGAGCAGACATCGCCCTTGGCAACATCCTGCTCCTTGAGATAATTGGCCACCCGGTTGGCCCTTTCGTTGGTCTGGGCGTAGGTGACTTCCTCATCGTAATAATAGACGTGGACCTTATCGGGTATCTCCTTGGCTCTGGCGACCATCATCTCCGCCATGCTGTCGAAGTATAGCTGCTTTCCTTCCAATACACCCAGTTCTTCCAGGGCCACACAGGTTTTCTTTATTCTTTTGCTCTTGTCGATCACATTAAATACCCCTTTCGCTTTCGTCGCACATAAATATTCTACCAATCCTAAACATTCTGTATAGTCCGTAAAAATCCTGCTGAAATTCGCCCCCGGGGAAATATTTTACCGGCTGACCGGACACAAAGGAGGAGTCAGCATTGGTGAAGGGATTCATCAAGCCGGCGGAACAGAAGCTGTAGCCTCTCAGGTCAGGAC
>CAZDND010000183.1:0-3621 GCA_964506825.1 uncultured Syntrophothermus sp. | reverse complement strand
CTTCAGCCCTGGGATTTGGTATAGGGGATCGAGGTTATATCATTGCTAAAACCATGACAAGGGCCAACAAGCCAGCAGCGGTTTATGGCTCGTGTCCTTGGAATTCTGCCATGGTTGATGCCCGTGTCTGACAAGTTGAAATTGGGGTGAGTCTCGTGAATATTGTATTGGTTGAGCCGGAAATTCCACAGAATACTGGAAATATCGCGCGCAGTTGTGCCTTGACCGGATCCACTCTTCATCTGGTGGGGCAGCTGGGATTTTCCCTGGAGGACCGATACTTAAAACGCGCGGGTTTGGATTACTGGGAGTATGTCAAGGTGGTCCAGTGGGGAGACTTCCAAGAGTTGGCAGAAGCATTTCCCGAGAGTAAATTTTACCTGGCTACCACCAAATGTGAGCGGACCTACACCGATGTTTCATACCAGAATGATGATTTTGTGGTATTCGGCAAGGAAACCAAGGGGCTGGCAACCGAGATACTAGATATGTTTCCGGATAGTCATATCCGCATCCCAATGCTGGATATTGGGCGTTCCCTGAATTTGTCAAATGCCGCAGCCATCATTTTGTTCGAAGCTTTGCGGCAGCAGGGATTTTCGGGGTTGCGATGAAAGGTATTGGGTAAGGGTATAAAAAACCTCGTTTATCAACGAGGTTTTCCTTGGATTATTCGGCTTCTTTGATTGCTTCACTGGGGCAGACATCGACGCAGGTGCCGCAATCCGTGCATTTCTCGGGATCGATAACGTATTTATCTTCACCCTCGCTAATTGCTTCTGCCGGACATTCGTCTGCGCAGAGGCCGCAGCTGATACAATCGTCATTAATCACATGGGGCATTTTTTTACCTCCCTACTTAAATATAAATATGATCTTGTCAACAAGATATATATTAGCAAAAAAGAGAACGTAAATGAAGTATTATTTGAATATAGAAAAGGATTTGTTCGCGGAGGACATAGGATGCGTTTCTTAATAATGGCTAACGGGGATTACGGAGATATTGAGTGGTATATGAGCCAACCTACCGAATTCGACCAGGTTATCCTGGTTGATGGCGGAGCCAATATGGCTCGCCGGATGGGGATCAAGGCGGATATGGTGGTCGGCGATATGGACTCAATCGATGAAGTTACCCATACTCATGCGGTTATGGAGGGGACCCGGCTGATAACAGTACCTTCCGAAAAGGACGATACCGACACCCAGTTGGCTTTCAAACTGGCTATAGATGAGGGCGCTTCCGAAGTGGTGGTATGGGGCGGTATTGGAACCCGGATCGACCATTCGCTTTCCAATCTATTCAGTGCCGTGGCTATGATTGAAAGGGGCATCAAAGTTCGCTTCGAATCACCTGATGCGGTGATCCACTTGGTTGACGATCGCCTTGCACTATCTGGTAAGTCTGGGGATACGGTGTCATTGATCAGCCTGGGGGCAGAAGCCCATGGGGTATCGATCACCGGCTTCAAATACCCATTGAACCAGGCGGTCCTGGAGGGCCGTTGGCAGTACGCCATTTCCAATGTCATGCTGGAAGATGAAGGGCGGGTGGAATTGACCAAGGGGGTTTTGGCCGTAATTCATTATAGAGGATATATCGCTTGATTTGCTGGGGGAAGGGTATCCTCCCTCCGGAAAAGTCCAGGGAGAACTGGTTTTGTGATCAGCAGATTTTTCGAGCGACCGTACAGTGGCCCATGTAACTGCTAGGGAGAGATTGATTTTGTATTGTGCAGGCTATTACTACTACCCGGAAAATGACCAGCAGCAAAGCGGGGAACTGGCTGACCGATTCCGCGCTCACTACGGAGAACTTGAAGACTTGTCCAGGTCGAAAATGGACCTGAGCCTTGTTAAAGGTGTTTCGATGTTCCACGTACAGGACTCACCGATCATGGGGTTGGGCGTTATCTGTCCGGTGTCGGAAGAAGAGGAAATGCGGTCTTTGGTCCAGTTGTGGGAGGACCTGGCAGGACCACTGACCGAAATGTATTTGCTGGGGCGTTCCTATGCGCTGGTGGGACTCAGTGAACCAGAAACGGCCTTGGCGGACCTGGAGAAAGGATTGCACTGCGAACCGCCGGAAAGAGGCCGGGTCCATATTGATTACGGCCCTTTTTCCGGTTTGAGGCGAGCTTGGGGTTACACCGACGGATTGTCCATCAGCGGATTTGGAGAGGTCAGCGACGATTTGGTGTTCGGCAAATTTCCCCAGGTGGAAATAGAATGGCTGAGAAGCCAGTTGATTTGGCAGGTTAATCGCGACCAGAGGCGGACGATCGACGGAGAACGGGTGGAATTGGAACGTGAGTTGTCTGAAGTATTATTCTCAACCCTGAGGCCTGCTGCAAGGCATGAGCAGTTGGATGACCTGGAGAAGGATCTCGGGAGTCTTTCCCGCGGCTACGGAGTATTGACCGGAAATTACCGGATGTTGATGGAAGGGTTGGTCAAGCTTCGGCAACAGACGGGGATATTGGCCAGGGAATTAAGCGCCGGTGAATTGGCCTTGCGGAATTCTTCGGATCAGACCGTGCTTCTACCTCTCAAGCAGGAGTTGGAGCAACTTGAGAATCAACGTTATGAACTTAAGGCTACCCAAGAGAATTTCCGTGCCGGTATGGGGGTTATCGACAGCAAGGTTGAGATACTTCTTAGTCGGGAGAATCTTCAGTTGCAGCACCGGGTGATGGAGGTCATGGAAATTGGCAACAGCATGCAGCGCCAGAGTCTGACGCTGCAGGTTTCCGCCAGTCTGATAGAATTTGTGGTGGTGGCCTATTATGGATTCAATTTATGGAAGGGTCTCGACCATGTTGGATACGAGATTATCCCAGGTTGGATCCAAATATTCCTGGTGCTGGTGTTTGCCGGCGATATTGTATACCTGACTCATTTGATGGCCGAAATCGGCCAGGGTCACCGGGAGCAAGTGGGCAAAGCCGCCGTGTTGTTGGTAATTGCCATATTGATAATTGGGTTTATTGTGGCCGCAAGATTCATATTTAACCCATGATTGGGTTGGGCATATGGCCGCCCTCCGGTGGGACAAGCCGGGCATCTTCTACCGCCTTCGCACCGGCATCGAAAAATGCTTGGATATGGTGTGGTCAGGAGTTAGGTTATCCGCACAGCCTTTAGGCGCTCTACCAATTTCTTATAGTGCCATTCTTCTTCTTTGGCCAGTTGAGCGAATAGGAGACGGGTTTCCGGATCTTCGGCCAACTCTGCCTGCTCCTTGTAGTAGTCCACGGCGCTTTTTTCAGCGGTGATGGCTGATTCCAATGCTTTAATCTGTTTCATCTGAATGCCTCCCTTACAGAGTTTCCTTTATTATACCCGAGTATTTTTCATACCTGCAAAACAAGGCATAAGTATTCTGCTTTTTAGAGGCTTTTCTTGCTTAATACCTCGGACGATGATAAAATAATCTTTGCGTCGGGATGCAGGGTCATCTTGGCATGACAGGAATCGCATCCCAAAATTAACGTTAAAATTGTCAGCTTACAGGAAGGTTCTGATCTTTAGCCTATAACATCGGGGTGTAGCTCAGTTTGGTGGAGCGCTACGTTCGGGACGTAGAAGTCGCAGGTTCAAATCCTGTCACCCCGACCA
>CAZDND010000182.1:0-3636 GCA_964506825.1 uncultured Syntrophothermus sp. | reverse complement strand
TTGGTACCATTCTAGTAGGACCCTGGTTTCTTTCTGTGAGGTTATTTCTGGTCCCCGTCACCGTTTTTGACTCAATTACATAAAGATATGGAATCTTACAAAGGAGCACCTTGGGTGCTCCTTTTTTCTATGCATCCAATTGGAATACTGCATAGGAATCTACCGTGTCTGCTTAACTAGTTTCGCCATTTTCCACCCCAAGCTGAACAGCGCCGAAGAGGGGTGTTTTTACATAAATCTCATATTTGTGGTTTACGAGCCCCGCCGGTTCAAGTAAAGTAAGAGTTGAATAAATACATCATAAGGAGGTAAAAGAGTTGTCGAAAAAATTTGTCCTGATTTTATCTTTGGTGTCCCTTGCTGCAGTTTTGCTACTGGCCGGGTGCAGCCAACAAGCCGCAGAGCAAACCCCAGTTGCCGACGAGTCCTGGAACAAAATCAAAACCCAGGGATACTTTACGGTTGGACTGGATGATGCCTTCCCTCCAATGGGGTTCCGCGAAGCAGGAACCAATGAAATCGTCGGTTTTGATATCGATTTGGCCAAGGAAGCCGCCAAGAGAATGGGCGTCGAAGTTAAATTCCAGCCGGTAGTCTGGGATACCGTAATTGAAACCCTGAATATAGGCGATATCGATGCAATCTGGAATGGCTGCACGATTACCACCGAGCGGCAGGCGCAAATAAACTTCAGCAAGCCATATCTTGGAGATCGACAGATTATTGTAGTTCAAAAAGGCTCCGCTATAGCTGCCAAAAAGGATCTGGCCGGAAAAACGGTTGGATTGCAGGCAGGCAGCAGCGCCAAGGAAGCTGTTGAAAGAGATGCGGCTACCTTTGCCTCCTTTGCACGACTGGTTGAATTCACCAGCAACGATGAAGCATTGCTTGATTTAAGTGCCGGCCGTCTCGATGCAGTAGTAGTTGACGAAGTGGTGGGGCGCTACTACATAGCGAAGAAGCCCGATACTTACATCGTAATCAGCGAGAACTTCGGTGAAGAAGAATTTGGCGTGGGCATCAGAAAGAGCGATGCCGCCTTCCTGGCCGAACTGGATAAAGCCCTGGATGCAATGAAAGCGGACGGATCTGCAGGGGAAATATCCAAAAAATGGTTTGGCGAAGACATCATGAAGAAATAGTTGCTTCATCATGGGCTTGAATCAAGGGCAGGCTAGTAGTATATTACTATTGGCCTGTCCTTTATTTTCAAATCATTCTGTTGGAGATCAACCGATATCATGGTACCCTGGATTTGCCGGACGAACAAAATTTGCGCCAACTAGTTTCATAAAATGAGTCATGGGTCTGAACCCTCAGCTGAGCTCCCAAAGGGCAGAAGCCAGGTACCAAATCCAGATTACCCAGGGATGAAATACCAAACAGGTTAAACAGAGAGGATTGCTATGGACTATCTGCTGGATCTTCTGCCTTCTCTTTTGGAAGGTACTCTACTTACCCTCGAACTCTTCTCCCTGACACTGGTTTTATCGTTGCCGCTGGGGATCATTATGGCGGTAGCCCGGATGTCGAAGTTTCCTCCCATGAATATCTTTATGCAATTCTATATATGGGTCTTTCGCGGCACGCCTCTGCTGCTGCAGGTTTTGTTTGTCTACTTTGGTTTGGCTACCATAGGGATCAAGTTTGATCAATTTACCGCGGCTCTGTTGGCTTTCGTGCTTAATTATTCTGCCTATCTGGCTGAAGTATTTCGCTCCGGGATCCAGTCCATCGACCGGGGACAGTTCGAAGCCGCTGATGTACTTGGTCTTTCCCGTTGGCAAACATTGAAAGAGATTATCCTCCCCCAAATGTTCAAAAGAGTACTGCCGCCAGTAAGTAATGAAGTTATCAACCTGATCAAAGACACCGCTTTGATATATGCCATTGGGATGAACGAACTTCTCCGAGCTGCCAAGATAGCGGCGGTGAGAGATTTTTTATTCGTACCTTTTATTGTCGCTGCCATTTTCTATCTGATTATGACCGCCGGCATCCAATTGTTTTTTAAGTGGCTTGAGGCCAAACAGGATTACTACCGGTAGGAGTGAAATTATGCCAATACTTCAAGCCACAGACATCCATAAAAACTTTGATGACCTGGAGGTTCTCAAAGGTGTATCCCTGGAGATCTCCAAGGGAGAAATCATTGCCATTATAGGTCAATCTGGATCCGGCAAGAGTACCTTTCTGCGCTGTTTGAACAGTCTGGAGAAGGTTGACAGGGGATCTATCGAGATTGATGGTAAATTTTTGGTCAAAACCGGACCTGATGGCAAAGCCGTCTATGCCAATGTCCAGGATGCGGCCGAGATGCGTCGTAAAATCGGCATGGTCTTTCAGAACTTCAACTTGTTTCCCCATAAATCCGTTCTGGAAAATTTGACCATGGCTCCGGTGCTGGTTCAAAAAGCAAATAAAGTCGAAGCTGAGCAAAGTGCACGCATTCTGCTGGAAAAGGTCGGTCTTGAGGATAAAATTCATGGGTATCCCTTTGAGTTGTCAGGAGGTCAGCAACAAAGGGTTGCCATTGCTCGAGCTCTGGCAATGAACCCGGATATCCTCTGTTTTGATGAACCCACATCAGCTCTTGATCCGGTTCTTACTGGTGAGGTCCTGAAGGTCATGAAAGATCTGGCACAGGAACATATGACCATGGTAGTAGTAACCCATGAAATTGGATTCGCCCGTGAAGTAGCTCACCGGGTTTTGTTTATGGAGGACGGATACATTATTGAAGAGGGTCCCGCTGAACAGGTATTGCTGAATCCGAAGCACTCAAGCACAAGGGCATTTCTTAGCACCGTATTAATGGCCCGTTAGAACAATAAATTTACCGAATAATTTCCCGAGCCACAAATCACGGACACCAGAGAATAAAATCCCATGGCAAATTTGTCTGCAAGCCAATGATCAGCCCTAAGGATTGATCTCACGTGTTCAACAAGATTCGGGCTTCCCACGCTTCAGACCTTCTTACATCTCTTCCAAATAAGTCCTTAATTCCACCAGATGCATTTTTTCCATCTCCAGTAAGCGTCCGACCATCTCTCTTTCTTCGCCAGGGGGGATGTTGTCGAAAAGTTCATGATACAGCAGAATCGAATCTTTTTCGGTCTGAATACCCATCAGTATCGCCTGCTGGGCATCCACTGGTAATGGGCCCGCTTCCGTTTGTAGATTATGTCCCTGGAGAGCCTGCAAGTAGCTTGCCGTATTGAGTTTTATCAGGTGGTCAGTTATAGCTCCTGATGCTTCCAAGAAGCCAACTATCTGACGGGCATGGTCTTTCTCTTCCTCTGCCAAACGATGGAACATATCCGCAATGCCGGGGCCGTAAGCCATTTCTTCCAGCCGGGAATACAACCCGGCACCTTTCTCCTCAAGTGAAACCGCAATCAAATATATGTCTCGCAAGGTCAAAGTATCCCCTGCCAATATTTACACCCCCATCCTAAATCATACCTTTCTTCCGCTGCCATCCCTGCCAATTAGATGCCTGTTTCCCGGATTTTCAAGACCTTGAGACTCCCGGTTTGCTTTTCATGATATAAAAAAAGGTCCGACTCAAACACCTCGGCGGTGTTATCCTCAAACCCATTTTATTCTTTTTGGTGGGCGATGACGGGATCG
>CAZDND010000181.1:0-3655 GCA_964506825.1 uncultured Syntrophothermus sp. | reverse complement strand
ATTGCCCCGCAGCTGGTGAGCAGCATCAGAACAGCATTCTTTATATTTGCCATAATGTGTATTGCTGGCATATTCGCATCATTGGCCCGGGGTGACTTATCCAGGAAGGAATAGTTGCCTCGCAAAAGTTCAGGGAAAGGTGAGATGACCGTTGAGCAATCGTGCTGAGGTTCTGACGGGCGCGAAGGCTTCAATCCCAGTGGCTCTGGCGTATGTACCATTGGGAATGGCCTTCGGAGTATTGGCTGTGGAGGTTGGCCTGAGTGCCGGTGAAGCAACCATGATGTCCGCCCTCGTCTTCACAGGAGCAGGCCAATATATTGCCATTGGTCTGCTGGCCGCCGGGGGTTCGGGACTTACCATCATCTTGGCCAACCTGCTGGTTAATCTCCGATATTTTCTGTTTTCTACCTCGCTGGTACCTTATTTGAGGAATATTCCCACCGGGACCGCCTCGGCTTTGATGCTGGGACTTACCGACGAAACTTACGCGGTGGCATCGGTCCATTTCCGTGAAAATTCAGCCACAACACCATATTTATCAGCCCTTAACTTAACAGCTTATCTATCCTGGGTGCTGAGCACCCTGCTGGGAGCTAACATCGGCCACCTAATCCCTGATACAGACCAACTGGGACTTAATTTCGCGCTGCCGGCTATGTACACAATACTGCTGATTTTGGTGATAAACGAACGCCGCCATCTGATGGCAGCTATCATTTCCGTAATAGTCTGTCTCTTGACCGCCATTTTATTCCCGGTAACCTTGACCAACCTTTCCAACGTCATCTTAGCTGCCGTGGTAGCATCAACTGTGGGGGTGATGATAAAAAAATGAATGCGGAAATTGTATGGATAATAATCGGCATGTCAATAGTGACTGCAGTGCCAAGATTTCTCCCGGTGGCCCTGTTGTCACGCATCGAGTTTCCCGATATTGTTAAGGAATGGCTCTCTTATGTGGCGCCAGCAGTGCTGGCTGCACTGGTAGCGGTCAGTGTATTAGCCCCCTCAGGTATGATCGATATTAGTCTGCAAAACCGTTACATATGGGTATTCATTCCGACTCTGGCAGTCGCTGTCTATACCAGGAGCCCTTTCTATACCTTGGTATCAGGCATTGCCATCATGGCCCTGCTGAATAATCTCATGGTCTAGGATCTAATTCCCTGGGTACCGGCAGATAATAAATCCGTGGTCAACCGAGGCCGCCTTGGAGTCAGGCCCCCTCAACCTCAAGTCACCCGGTTCGTTAACTTCTATTTGGTCATATTAAAAGGAGCCGTAATTGCCTTGTAATTGGCAACTACGGCTCTTTTCCCTGTGCTTTCCAGTAGGGAAATTGATCATCGGTTTTAAATCAAACTCCCCGATATTTTTGTTGGTCCTCTAGAAGTTGGCAATTATCTTAGAGTTCGGCGGCTGCTGGGCCGGCGATTTGAGCAGGGTAAGAAAATGATGCAGTATCCGCGCCGTCAATCCCCAAATAGTATGGCTCTCCCACTGATAGAAGTATTGGTCATAATAGCCTTCCTTCCATGGATAATTGCGTCCCCTGGGTATCAGCTCGAAGGGATAATCAGGCGGAGGTACCAGTCTGACCGCTACCTTGTTGACCAAGGGCACATAATCAAGCAGATGGCTTAGGGGAACATACAAAACCGACTGGACCTCACATTCATTAGGAACAATAATCGACCGTTCATTGATCTCGCAGACAAACGGATATATGAGTACGTTGAATGGTGTCAACATTATGTCCAGGGGTCCAACATAAGAGAGATCTTTTTTTCTTACCCCCAGTTCCTCGCAGGTTTCGCGCATAGCTGCTTGCAGCGCGCCTCCATCCTCGGGCTCAATCCTTCCTCCGGGGAAGGAGATCTCCCCAGGGTTGTATTTTAGCAGGGTCGACCTTTCCTCAAGAATTACGCATTTCTCGCCCTGATATTTTATGACCGGCACAATCACCGCTGATTGAAAAAAACTTTCGTGTCCTAATACTTTTGGCTCGCGGCCGCCAAGTGCCCCTACAACATCGATAACCATCCGACCCATCTCCTGTATTTGATATTTTTCCTTCTATATTATATCAAATTTTTGATAAAAAATTCTTAAACAAGAAAGACAGTCCTTCTCGCCGGCTTTCGCCAGGTCGACGAACTGTCATAATGAGGAAATCCGCTGGTTATGGAGATGCCCCCCGACTCAATCCTGGGTGATCCTGAGATTACTGCCCGGCAAGAAATGCCGGGCAGTATGCTTTCAACCGTCTTTTAAATCAAACCCTGGCTTGATTAGACGATTCCTTGACTCATCATGGCGTCTACCACCTTCAAGAATCCAGCAATATTAGCTCCCACGATCAGATTATCCTTGTGACCGTACTCGGCAGCGGCTTCACTGCTTTGTATGAAGATGTTTTTCATTATGGTGTTCAATCTGGAATCCACTTCTTCAAAGGTCCATGGATAGCGCATGCTGTTCTGGGACATTTCCAGCGCAGAGGTAGCCACACCGCCGGCATTCGAAGCCTTGCCGGGTGCAAACATTACGCCTTTGGAAATTAGCAGCTTGGCCGCTTCGGGAGTACAGGGCATGTTGGCTCCCTCACCAACGGCAAAACATCCATTGGCAATCAAGGCTTCAGCATCCTCTTCGTTCAACTCATTCTGAGTAGCGCACGGCAGAGCAATATCGCACTTGATTTTCCAAATCGAATCTTGGCTGAATTGTCCTTCGGCCTGGCAGGTCAAGCATTCCTTAATGCGGCCGCGATCTACTTCCTTGACCTGTTTGAGCTGTTCCAAATCAATCCCATTAGGATCATAAATGTATCCGCTGGAATCACTGACCGCCACCACCTTGCCGCCCAACTGTTGAACCTTTTCCAACGCATAAATGGCCACGTTGCCTGAACCGGAGATCACCACGGTGGATCCTTTAATGCTCTTTCCGCGCTGCTTGATCATCTCATCGATAAAGTATACCAGCCCGTATCCAGTGGCTTCTTTCCTCACCAGGCTGCCGCCGTAGGTTAGGCCCTTCCCGGTTAGGACTCCGTCGTAATTCCGGGTTAGTTTTTTATACTGGCCAAACAGATAGCCAATTTCCCGTCCCCCTACCCCGATGTCGCCAGCCGGCACATCGATGTCAGCACCGATATGATGATATAGCTCATTCATGAAGCTTTGGCAGAAGCGCATAACTTCCATATCAGACTTGCCCTTGGGATCAAAATCGCTCCCACCCTTGCCTCCACCTATCGGCAGCCCGGTCAGGGAATTCTTAAAGATCTGTTCAAACCCCAGGAATTTGATAATGCCCGGATAAACACTCGGATGAAATCTGAGTCCGCCTTTATAGGGACCGATCGCGCTATTAAATTGGATCCTCATTCCACGGTTAACCTGAACCTTGCCATTATCATCTACCCAAGGGACCCGGAAGAAAATCTGCCGCTCGGGCTCGAGCAGTCTTTCAAGAATTCCGGCTTTTTGGAACTCCGGATGGCGGTCCATCACCGGTTCGATCGACTCCAGCACTTCCTTGACGGCTTGATGAAATTCTGGCTCATGTGGATTCCGTTCCAAAACCTTGTTATATACTTCCTGAATGTACGTCATTGTACTACACCCTCTCCTGTTGTCTGATTTTT
>CAZDND010000180.1:1917-3660 GCA_964506825.1 uncultured Syntrophothermus sp. | reverse complement strand
CATGGGGGAGCGCATCCGGTTGGTCAGTGCGCTGGTCCGGGCCAGTTCCTGGGCCTCGCCGATAGTGTCAGCACCATGAGCGACTGCCGTGGCAACCATGGGCTGGCCGATAATATTTATGCCGAAATCCAGGACCCCCATGAAACTTAAAATCGTAGGCGCAATATCGGTGTTGGCCACCACCAAATTTCTGCGGGTAGACCCGGAGGTAAGGACTCCCTGATAACCTGGTCCGGAGATCACTACGGGGCCAAAGGAGTTTTTGACCGCCAGCTGGCCCTTGGAGGAGGAGGGGGATACTACCATGAGCAGATCCCCAGGTGAAAGTTCCTGTTGCAGTTGGCCGATGAAACCGTCGATGTTCTTCAGCAACCGGAGCCTTTCCGCAGCCTCTGTATCAGGGAAAGATGCCAGTGGCGACTTGTCCAGCCGGGCCAGGTCAGACAGGTCAAAAACCAATAGATCTGCCGTGTTTCGATAGCGGCGGCTCTCGGCCAGCAAAATGCCATAGTTGGTTTCATAAACCAGGAAGCTGGTGGAGGGGGAATTGGTTGAGGCTCCGATATTTCCCAAGGGTACTCTGCCCTCGGCGTCCATGGCTATAGCAATGCCGGAGCGGGATCGGTCATCGGCGTTTCTGCCGGTGTCCCCATTCCCCAGCAGGCACACCTGCAGACCCTGTTCTTTTAAGCGCTCCCCCAGGGAGCCGGGGATCGAATTACTGTTCTCCTTTTCCATTCCTGCCAACAAATCCGGCAGGGACAGCAGCAGGCAACCCTCATCCTGGGGCGCCAGACCAGTCAGGGCTCGATACAGCTCACCGGCCGATCGATCAAGACCGGGGACGGATTCGTCTACATTGTATGCGGCCAGTCCATTTCCGTAGGAACGAGCCAGGTTTCCCGCCCCGATAGTGAGGGCTCCGTTTTCCGTGGTATTGCTGCCCAAGGTGCGGGAGCTGGCCAGCCCCACCGCCCCGGATTTAGCTATCCGGTTCAAATCCGGCATGGAGTCGGGATTGATGTCTTCGATGGACAGCTTGTCGATGGCCAGCAAATAAACCTTCCCGGTTGAAGCGGCGGGAACATCTCCGGCAGCTGCCGCGAATGGACAGGAAACAAGCAGCAGCAAGGCTGCGATTAACGATATAAACCTCATATCAATGTTCCTTTGCATAAGATGTATCGCCCGATAGACAGGAGCTGCCACAATTTTCTATAGTCTACTATAATCCAAGCCCGCATAACAACATCCCGAAAATCGCCAGCGTCCAGATCCGACGCCTTAAAGAAATTTTTCACACCCGGCCGGGCTTTTACTTATTGCCAACGGAACATCCAGGGAGTATATTGGATAGGCAATCTCGGCTCATGTGACCGAATAATGCTGACTATACCTTTAGCAGGCAGTTGTCCAGGGACTACTTCTTAAGCAAGGAAGAGACCTGGATGTAATAAATATTACCCCCGTTGATTTCGTGGAAGAGAGAAGGCAGCAGATTCCCAGTGTTTTTTCGTTTTAAGCGTTGGGTATTAGGTAAAAGATTAGAGAGCGATCTCCTGGGTGAACAGACGTACAGCGTCTTCTGGGGGATGCCCATATTATCCAGTGATGCCATATCTTCAGTAGCTTACGCTGTTGAGGAGATGTTGTGGGTATTGGTGCCGGTACTCGGGTTGGTTTCGTATTTGTGGATGCCCAGGGTGGCTGCTGGGGTAGTCATCCTTTTGTTGTTGTTGATTT
>CAZDND010000180.1:0-1907 GCA_964506825.1 uncultured Syntrophothermus sp. | reverse complement strand
TGGTAGACGCTTATCCGGGAGGCGGGGGAGCTTATGTAGTCGCCAAGGAAAACCTTAAACCCATCTACGGCCTCATAGCCGGCGCCTCCCTGTCCATAGACTATTCCCTCACCGTGGCCGTCAGTATCAGCGCCGGGGTGGCGGCGATCACTTCAGCCATACCGCCGCTGTATCCTCACCGGGTCCTAATAGCCCTCTTTCTTATCGCCCTGGTCGCCATTGGCAATGTACGAGGGGTTCGTGAATCTTCGCGAATCTTTAGCATTCCAACATACGCCTTCATTTTGGGGATCATCGTACTGTTGGCAACCGGTATGTTCAAGCTGGCCTTTGGAGATATTTCCGCGGCCCCGACAGCAGCTTCCGCCATAATGCCGACAGAAATGCATGCGGTAACCCTATTTTTACTGCTCAAGGCCTTTTCATCAGGCTGCAGCGCTGTGACTGGGGTAGAAGCCATCAGCGATTCGGTGCCGAATTTCGAAGCTCCCTCGGCTCACAACGCCAAGATCGCATATATGTTGCTGGCTGCCTCAGTTGCCACCACGTTTGGAGGGGTCGCCTTTCTGGCCATGCAACTGCAGATTCTTCCCAACCACCAATTCACGGTCTTGTCGCAGATTGCCGCAGTTGTCTTCGGGCACGGCGCCCTTTTCTACTATATACAGGTGGTCACTGCCCTGATCCTGGTTATGGCAGCCAATACGGCTTTTGCAGGATTCCCAACTCTGTTGTCGGTGATTGCCCGGGATCGCTACGTTCCCCGGCAGTTTGCCATGCGCGGACATCGTCTCAATTTCAACAACGGTATTATGATCCTGGCTATGATTGCTGCGTTGCTGGTAGTTATTTTCCACGGAGAGACCCATCGATTGATTCCCCTATACGCAGTAGGGGTTTTCACCTCCTTCACACTGGCCCAGACCGGACTCTTGGTCAGATGGCTGCGGCATAAACCCCCGGGATGGCATTTTAAAGCAGCCCTCAGCGGTACCGGGGCCCTGGTCACCCTGGTGGCCACATTGGTCATCGGCGTAACTAAATTCACCCACGGAGCCTGGGTGGTAGTGGTGCTGATTCCGATGATCGTAATGGTGATGGGCGCCATCAAAAAGCATTACCAGTCAGTAGCGGAGCAACTGGATATACCCAACGAATTTCTGGATAAGATCGAGCTTACCCCCAGCTATTCCCATCATGTGATCGTCCCCATCGACAGCTTCAACGCCATGGTGGTGAAGACTATACGATATGCCACCAGCATGTCCAACAACGTCGAAGCTTTCCATGTAGAGACTTTTGAAGGAGAAGCCGACAAACTGAGAAACAAGTGGGCTAGGCTGAATACCGATATTCCACTGATAATAAGGCAATCTCCCTATCGGGAGGTGGTGAGTCCGCTGATAGAGTATATCGACTCCGAAGAACATGGTTCCCAGCTGGGAGACATCATTACCGTTCTGTTGCCGCAATTTTTTGTTTCCAAGTGGTGGCAATATATTCTGCACAACAACACCAGCCTATTTATTGCCAGGTCCTTGTTTGACAAGCGCAATGTGGTGGTCTCGGTATTGCCCTTCTACCTGGGGGATTACCGAAAACGAAGGCGCAAGTGGCTGAGAAATGGAGACTCAGCTGAGACGCCGCTGCCTCCCGTCCCGGGACCGCTGCCCCCGGCAGCCCCGGAGGAAGGCCTGCATAAAGGATTAAAACCAGAGCAGCTTTGATAAGTTCCGAAAATAAAAGGTACCCGGGCATCGCCCGGGTACCTTTTTCAATAAGCCATGGTTCTGATCCCTATAGATTTCTAGCGGCGCTGAAGGCCCTTCATTACTTGATGCCCCAGGCTGCTTGAGCACCCTCTTCAACAGCTTCAATGATGCGACGGCCCATTATAGCGTCGCCTA
>CAZDND010000179.1:0-3689 GCA_964506825.1 uncultured Syntrophothermus sp. | reverse complement strand
TCCTCGCCGGCCGCCGCCAATCCCATGACCGCGGCGGCATCCGTATTGGCATTATTTCCATAGGCCCCGGCAAAACCGCCCGAGAAAACCTGGTGGTCCTTCAGAAACGCCAGGGCGGCCTCGGTCGCCGGACCAGCCAATGCTTGCTCGGCTTCCAGGGCATCAGCTCCCGTGTACCGACCCAGAGCAATCAGGGCCATGCCGGTAATATCAACATCGGGGTCGATTCCCTCCGCCCAGGAAAACCCACCCTTGGCATGTTGGCGCCCGGCCAGCCAGGCCAAAGCAGCTTGCCGGTCGTAGGACCCCTGGCCCGCATCCAAAGCTATCATCGCAAAGATGTGGCTGTTGGTCCCCCCGTCAAAACTGCCATCCGCATTCTGCCGAGCGGACAGCGCCTCCATCCAGGCATCAGGATGCTCTCCTTTGGCCAGTTCATTCAGAATCGCCCCGGCTCGGTCAGCGGTTGGGGAGCTGTCAGCGGTTTCCAATACCGGCAGCAGCCAGGTCCCGTCCCGAAGGTCCTCACCCGCGCCGTAAATAGCCAGAGTCTCCCAGAATGACGTTAGGCTTTTGTTTTGAACTGACCGGTAATAATCCAGAGTGGCGGCCACCCCCTCCTGGGGAGTCTCCACCGCTCCCAACGCTGGTGACCCGAATGGCAGTACCATCATCAGGGCCAGCATCAACACCAGCCCCAAATTTTTAAGCCGTTGAAAATTCATTTATCGATACTCCCTTCGCCGCTTTTCCAGACTGACATTTGGATCTCCAATAAAAAACCCCTAACCATTAGCTTAGGGGATGCGTGCCGATTATGCCTGCCGACAGCGCGGCCTCCCCCCTATCGTCCGTAGAGTATGGGAACTCCGAAACAGGCAGGTCTTCTGGCTCAAGCATCATCGCTTATGCACCCTTCCCGGTTGCCCAGTGGCATCGCGCACAAACTCCTCTAATACAGCGGCGGGACCGCGTGGGATTCCAACCCACTTCCCTTTTATCCAGCAGACATGACATCTGCCGGACCTGTTTCACTTATAGAATTGTCGGTCTTAATATTATACCCTTCCCCGGACCTGGTACCAATAGAATATTACCGGGCCCTCTTGCGACAGCCTGCTTCTGGCCATTCCAGCCGTTTAAGGAGTCAACGGGGAGGAATTTAACCTACCTTATTGAAAATAAATTATATAGTCAGCCCGGGAATTATTCCGGGCCTACATCTTGATCGCTCAAAGGAGAATAAATCGATGCTGAATCCCCAACACACCATAGCCCTGGCCGCTTTGGTCAATGAATGTCCCTTTTTCAACATGTTTTCCATGTCCATAGTCGAGATGGGCACCGGCTATTCCCTGCTCCGCCTCGACCTGGAAAACAAGCATATGTCCCCCTATGGAGCCATTCAGGGCGGGGTCTATGAGTCAGTGGTCGACGCCGCCGCCTACTGGGCATCCTATTGCGAATTGCCGGAGGATGCCGGATTGATTACCATGGATGTCAATGTCCACAACCTGGTTTCGGTCCGGGGCGGCACCCTTTGGGCCCGGGGTACCCGGATCAAAGTCGGCCGCAGCACCTGCCTGGCCCAGGCGGATATAACCTCGGAAAATGGCCAGCTACTGGCGACCGGGACTTCCAAGCTCCTGGTAACCCAAGGATTGCAGACTATTCCCCAGATGCTGGCCTACACCCCGGAACGCATTCCGCCCAAGTTCATCGATTAGGGTCTCTTGCCCCGGGGATGATAATGGCTTACCAACGAAAAACCCAAAAAACCGGGGGCGGTTCGGCCCCCGGCTTGTCTGTTAACTATCCCTGGTCTCTAGGGCAGGTTGAATTCCTCCATCCGCTGGTCGCAGATAATCAGACCGTCCCGGAGCTCGATGATCCGATCGGTGCGATTGGCCAGGGGCCGGTCGTGAGTGACGATTATAAAAGTGGTGTCCAACTCCTCATTGATCTCCCGCATCAGGGAAAATACCAATTCCCCCGAATGGGAGTCCAGATTGCCGGTCGGTTCATCCGCCAACACCAGCCGGGGCTGGTTGATCAGCGCCCGCGCCACCGCTACCCGCTGCTGCTCTCCACCCGATATGGTGTTGGCACGATAGTCCTCCCGGTGCTCCATACCGACTCTTCTCAGCAAATTCCGGGCTTTCAGGCGCATATCCTCTGAAGCTGGTCCGTTATAAATCATGTGAGGGATCAGCACATTTTCCAGCACCGTGAATTGCGGCAGCAGGAAATGAAACTGGAAGATAAAGCCGATGGTCCGATTCCTGAAAATCGCCAGTTGGTCGTCTGACAACTCTCCCAGGTCGGTCCCGTCAATTAGTATCCGGCCCTCTGTAGGGCGGTCCAGGGCTCCGATGCAGTTGAGAAGGGTGCTCTTGCCTGATCCGGAGTTGCCCACCAGAGCCAGGAACTCCTTGGTTTCCACTTGAAAATCTATGCCGTGCAGCACCCGGGTGGGTACCGGCTCTCCGTATTCCTTGATAACCTGCTGGCCTTCCAGCAGAACTCTACCCATTGCGGATCACCTCGATCGGGTTCATGGTCGATACCCGGCGGGCTGGAATATAAGCGGCTACCACTGACGCCCCTATGGTCACCGTCAGGATGATGGCCAGAGTGAAAGGCTTCAGTAGCAGGGTAAGGGCATTGCCGCCGCTGCCGAACAGGATAAACAGTTCGGCCAGACCCACCCCCATGAACAATCCCAGCAGCGAACCGGTAATGCCCAGGACGCATCCCTGCAGGGTGAATACCCGTACTACACCGCCGGTACTCAGTCCGATGGCCTTCAGGATGCCGATTTCTTTATTCTTCTGGACCGCGCTGATGGCCAGCACCGAGCCAATTCCCAGGGTCACCGCCAGCAGCACAAAAGCCTGGATGGTATAGCTGGAATTACTCTGGCTTTTCAGGGCGGTCAGCAACGAGGAGTTGCTGACCTGCCAGTTCTCCACCTTATATCCGGGCAGCCGCGAAGCCCAGTTGGCTGCTATTTGCTCCGCCTTGAAGGGATCTCGGACCTGCAGCTCGATAAGGCTGACCTTATCCTGGTATCCCAGGAGATAGGCGGTACGTGACCGTTCCATGATCACCCAGCGCTTGTTGAGATTCTGGACTCCCAAATCAAAGATGCCCCCTACCATGACCGAAACCGGGTCTTTGCCGGGTATCTCCATACTCAGGGTATCTCCGGGCTTTAAATTGAGCTCCACGGCCAGCTCGGAGCCCACCAGGAGGGTGCCCGGAGCCAGCTCCGCTCGGCCGGCAATAATGCGGTTGCTGATATCATAAATCTTGTCCGCTTCCTCCAGCTTCATGCCCCGCAAAGCCACGCTCTGGGAGGAACCGCCTCGCCTCAGCAGGGCCGCACCATCCAGTACCGGCACCACGGCGGTCATCTCGGGATCAGCAGCCATATCGGCGGTCAGGGCAAGCCATTCCACGATAGGCCGGGTGCCCTGCCTCTGGATCTGGATGGGCAGCAGGGCGTCCCCGTCGGCTGACAATATCTCCTGCAGGGGGTCCAGCACCTCCCGACTCACCTGGATATGCGGGGAATTGCCTACGGTTTTCTGAATCAGATCCCTTTGCAGACCGTCGATCAGAGCAGTCAGGAATACCATGACCATCACCCCGACGGCGATACCCATGAGGATCAACAGGGTCTGCCG
>CAZDND010000178.1:0-3719 GCA_964506825.1 uncultured Syntrophothermus sp. | reverse complement strand
ATAATTGAAGAGGAGCTCGCTGAAGATCTGGGCTTTGAAATGGGAGATATACCCAAGCCCCAGGAGATCCGTGAGATACTGGATTGTTACGTCATCGGCCAGGATAAAGCCAAGAAAACCATGGCAGTGGCGGTATATAACCATTACAAGCGGATAAATCTGGGCATGAAGCTGGATGATGTGGAGCTGCAAAAGAGCAACATTTTGATGTTGGGACCAACCGGGAGCGGCAAAACTCTGCTGGCGCAGACTTTAGCCAAGATCCTCAACGTGCCGTTTGCCATTGCAGATGCCACCTCCCTGACTGAGGCCGGTTATGTGGGTGAAGATGTTGAGAACATTCTGCTCAAGCTGATCCAGGCTGCGGACTATGATGTTGAAAAGGCCGAAAAAGGAATAGTTTACATCGATGAGATCGACAAGATCGCCCGCAAGACTGATAATCCTTCGATAACCCGCGACGTGTCCGGGGAGGGTGTGCAGCAGGCGTTGTTGAAAATTCTGGAAGGCACGGTGGCCAGCGTACCACCTCAGGGCGGGCGCAAGCATCCCCACCAGGAGTTCATTCAAATCGATACCACCAATGTACTGTTTATCTGCGGGGGAGCCTTTGAGGGCATCGATAAGATGATTCAGCAGCGGGTTGGCCAGAAGGCGATTGGTTTTGGCGCCGAGATCAAGACCAAAAAAGAAAAGAAAATCGGGGAGATCCTGGAGCAGGTGCTACCTCAGGACTTGTTGAAGTTCGGGTTGATCCCGGAATTTGTTGGTCGGGTACCCATAGTGGTGACCCTGGATTCCCTGGATGAAAGTGCCTTAATCAGGATCTTAACGGAACCGAAAAACGCCCTGGTGAAGCAGTACCAGAAACTGTTTGACCTGGACGGAGTGGCCCTGGAGTTTACCGAGGACTCGCTTAAGGCCATAGCCGTGGAGGCCCTGAAAAGGAATACTGGAGCCCGGGGATTGCGGGCCATCCTGGAGGACATCATGCTGGAAGTGATGTATGAAGTGCCTTCCCGGCCGGATATAACCAAGTGCATGGTGACCAAGGAAGTAGTGGCTAAAAAAGAGCAGCCGCTGCTGGTAACCGTGGAACCCAAACGACGGGTGAATTAGATCATGGATTTGTTAGCAGACGGTAATCGGCCGGTCAGGATTCGGACCGACAGTAACTAGCGGCAGACATAAATGAAAAGGCAGTTTCCTTAGACTGCCTTTTTTGTTGCAGGTAAAGACTGTACCCTATGATGGTAAGCTGGACCGGCAGAGCATTTGCTACAGAAGGTTTTAGGCAGCGCGGAAATAAATTCCGGGATCGACATGAAGTCGATGCCTGGCAGAGAGAAAGGGAGGAAGAAAGTGAAAGCAAGTGACATTAAGAGAGTATTAATCATTGGATCCGGGACCATGGGCAGGCACATTGGCCTGCAGCACCTGTTGTACGGTTACGAGGTGGTATTCTACGATATTGACGAAGCAGTGCTGAAAACAGCGGTGGCCCACGTGGGCAAAATTGCTTCCAATCTGCTGCGCAATGGCTTTATCAACGACGAAATGTACGCCAATGTTGGCAAGCTGGTCAGCGCTTCCACGGATCTTGCTGAGGCGGCAGCCGGGGTGCAACTGGTAAGCGAGAGCATTCCGGAAAACATCGAGCTCAAGAAAAAAGTCTGGGCTGAAATCGGCCGTCATGTGCCGGCGGATGCTATTATGACCACCAACACCTCCACGCTGGTAGCATCCCTGTTCGCCGAAGCCACCGGCCGCCCGGAAAGATTCCTGGCCTGGCATTTTCATCTGCCGTCGTTCACGGCCAACGTCGTGGATGTGATGCCGCATCCGGGGACTGATCCGGAGTTAACGGAGATCGTCATCGAGCATTCGAAGAATATTGCCCAGATACCCATCAACCTGCAAATTGAATGGCCTAATTATGTCTACAATGAAATGCTGACCTCGCTGATGGGTGCAGCAATGCGCTTAGCGGTCAATGGGGTAGCTACGGTCGATGAGATCGATCGGGCCTGGATGGCGATAATGGGCACCAAAATCGGGCCATTCGGCATTATGGACAGTGTGGGCATTGACACTAATTACCACATCAGCGCCGAGGACCTGGCTGCCCATCCGGACAAGCCCTATGGCAAGGAAGTACTGGCTTATTACAAAGCCAAGGTCGACGCCAATGAACTGGGTCGGAAGACCGGCAAAGGTTTTTACAGTTATCCCAACCCGGCCTATGAACAACCGGAATTTTTGGAGCGGGTTGCGCCCAAATACAAAAAATAAAATGAAGATCATCAGAGACCAGTAAAGGTTTTAAACCGGCGGGCAGCAGTGTCCGCCGGTTTTTTGTGCTTGGGCTGCCTATCTGCTGTCATTATATAGAAGGGAAGTTAAATTAGACCGATTTTATGGACATTAATGACCTTCCCATGATTTTCGGGAGGCAGTGCCAGCAGAAATTGGACGGTTATCCCAGCCGGAGCGCAGTTTTTTGTCAAGTTGCGGGGGTATACCACATATAGTAGAATAGACATGCGCTTGGAGAGGTGGAGGTGTTTAATATGTATGCTGCGACAACTACTGAGTTATTTAAAGAGATCCCTTTGCTGCCGCTGAGGGGGTTGCTGGTATTTCCCCACATGGTGATCCATCTTGATGTGGGCAGGGAAAAATCGATCAATGCCATCGAAGAAGCGATGATCGGGGACAAGGAATTGTTCCTGGCCACCCAGAAAGACGCCCAAACAGACGATCCGGAGGAAAAGGATATGTACCGGATCGGGACCATAGCTGAGATCAAGCAAGTCTTGAAAATGCCGGGTGGCACCATGCGGGTGTTGGTCGAGGGTCTGCGGCGTGCACGCATCGATACCTTTTTGGATATCGACTCCATGTTCAGGGTGCAAGTCCAAGAAATCGCAGATCCGGAGGAGACTAATTCTTCACTGGAGGCTTTGAAGCGTGCTTTGATTCACCAGTTTGAACAATATGTCCGGGTGAGCAAGAAAATCCCTCCCGAGACAGTGGCTTCGGTGATATCCATCCCTGAGCCGGGCAGATTGGCGGACGTAATCGGATCTCATTTGGCCCTACGAATTGAAGAGAAACAGAGCCTGCTGGAAGCAATCGAGGTAAAGAGCCGGCTGGAACTGTTATGCGAGCTGCTGGGCAAGGAAATGGAAGTCCTGGAACTGGAACGCAAGATAAATATCCGGGTGCGCAAATCCATGGAAAAGACTCAGAAGGAATACTATCTCCGCGAGCAGATGAAGGCCATCCAAAAGGAACTGGGAGAAAAGGAGGATCGCCTTGGGGAAGCAGACGACCTTCGGGAGCAGATTGCCAAGGCAAAACTGCCTGACGAAGTCCATGAAAAGGCTCTCAAGGAAGTTGAGCGCCTGGAAAAGATGCCTCCCATGGCGGCCGAATCAGTGGTAGTGAGAAATTATCTGGACTGGCTGCTATCTCTACCCTGGGCCAGTGAGACCAGGGATCGTCTGGATCTGACATTGGCGGAGAAAATGCTGAATGAGGACCATTACGGGCTGGAGAAACCCAAGGAGAGGATCCTGGAATATCTGGCCATAAGAAAGCTGGCCAAAAAAATGCGGGGCCCCATCCTGTGTTTCGTGGGTCCGCCCGGGGTGGGTAAAACCAGTCTGGGGAAATCGGTAGCCAGAGCCCTTAACCGCAAATTTGTCAGAATGTCT
>CAZDND010000177.1:0-3728 GCA_964506825.1 uncultured Syntrophothermus sp. | reverse complement strand
CACGGGGATCATTATCTCGGCTATAGCCAGCAGAATCAAGAAGAAGCAAAACCAGGACCAGGGGGATTAGCCCTTCCTGGTCCTGGCGGTTTCTCGGGTCTGAATCCTAATTAAGCCTGGCTGTAAGCCAAAGGGCTAGCCTGACGTATTAATAACCGAATGGCTGGGTGGCTCCTGGCTAGGGAGCGGAAAACAGTTCGCAAAGTTGTAAGTTTCAGGTAATATGGAGGAGAGTATTCGGCAAGGGGGGATTTTTATGGAACATATCTTGCAGATCATGATCGGCATTGGTCTGGCCGCGACTTGCGGATTCAGAATCTTTGTTCCGTTGCTGATAACGGGGATTGCTGGTTCCAGCGGATATCTCAACCTGGGATCGGGATTTGACTGGATAGCCAGCTATCCGGCCCTGATTATTTTTGGCATAGCCACCATCCTGGAACTCGTAGCCTATTTCTTCCCGTTGATCGATAATCTGCTTAATACTATCAGTGCTCCCGCAGCAGTATTGGCAGGCGTACTCGTGACGGCAGCGGTCATTACCGACATGAACCCGGTTCTCCAATGGACGCTGGCAGTGATAGCCGGCGGCGGGGCGGCATCGGCCACCAGTATCCTCAGCAACAGCACCCACGGCGCATCGACGGTGGTCAGTGCTGGGGTCGCCAATCCGGTAGTTTCGGCAGGCGAGTCGGTAATATCGGTCATATTGCCTATCATCGCCATAGCTTTGCCGGTTTTGGCTTTTGTAATAATAATCCTGATGGTCATTTGGGTATTCAAGACTTTGGGTAAAATCAAGGGGAAAATAGCTTGGCCAGGTTGGACTGCTTCGTCCCGACCTTAAATAATTGATCTGAAAATCCGTGGATAGATTCAATATCCGCCCGTAAATGACAGGGGATTGTCCCATCTTGCGCATTCAAAATTCCGTTGATATAATCTAGGACAGGCGAGGTCTGCGGACCTTTGCCAGAGCAGGCATGCGGCAGATAAGTGGAGAGTCCGCAGGATGCGGCGAGTGATTGCCGACTCCCGTGGGGAGGTACGGAAATCCTGCGGGCTCTCTATTATTTTGGATGGGTGATGCCCCGGTTGGTTGAGAAGCCTGCCGGGTTTTGTGTTTTTAGCCTCCGGGGATAACTATAAGGGGGTGCCCGGTTGACAAAGGGGCTCCAGGGGGGCAGGTAATCCGGGCAGGGTGAGCCGGCGAAAGCCAAAGAGAACAGCTGATATTTTCCCAAAGGGTGCTGATTTGATATAAACTAATTCCAGGGACCGAAGAAAGGGGGGGACGAGTTGAACCGTTTATATCGTTCTGTTGATAATCGCATGATTGGCGGGGTAGCCGGGGGGCTGGCCGAATATTTCCAGCTCGACGCGGTGCTGGTACGACTGCTGTTTGTGATCGCTGCCATGTTTGCCGGAGGAGGAGTACTGGCTTATCTGGTGGCCTGGGCGGTCATGCCCGAAAAGCCTGCCGGGGCTGACAGCCAGGTAGTCGAGTACCCGCGCGAAACTATTGGCCCCGACGGGCAGCCGGTCATTGATATTTCCGGACCGGAAATAAAGGTGGATGAGCGCGGGCGTAAATTAGGGGCTGCTATACTGATCGGGTTGGGTGCTTTGCTGCTGCTGCGCCAACTTATGCCTTACCAATTTTCCCGACTGCTGTTTCCCATCGTACTTATCGGTCTGGGCATTTATGTGTTTACCCGTGACGGAGGGGGCGGTAAGTGATGGGTATCGGCAGTTTTATCGTGGCCGCCCTGTTGATCCTGTCCGGAACGGCGATGCTGATGATCAATCAGGGTTACGGTTCCTGGTCGATGCTGCAGCAGGCTGGTCAATATTGGCCGGTTATCCTGATCCTGATGGGGATGGGCATGATTTTGGGCAATCGGCTGCCCAAATGGTTGGCCTATGTTCTGCTGGCCTTGTGTTTGGCTGGAGTATTATGGCTGTTTTATCAGGCGGGTCATCTTTCGACCGCACCTTATTTTCCGCCGGTGGGTTGAAAGGTCAACTGACGGGTTGCGGTGCAACCTGAAAAATGATTCCAGAAGTGCGGTTTATGCATCAGGGGGACGGTCTCTAGCGATACCAGCTCGGGTGTCGCCGGAAACCGTCCTCCTTACACGGGATAATACATGATCAGATGGAGGTTGCCATGCTTACTGAATTGCGGCCGGGAGTTTTTCGGCTGGAAATACCCATGATAGGACCCTTGAAGAGCGTCAACTGCTACTTCCTCCGGGGCCCCGGCGGCTGGGCCCTGATTGACTGCGGTCACAAGTTCCCGGGCTGCAAACAGATGTGGCATGAAACCCTGTCTGAATTGGGCATCAGCTTTGCCGATATCAAGGACATCGTGGTAACGCATTCCCATTTTGACCACCTGGGGATGGCAGGCTGGTTGCAGCAGAAAACCGGGGCGCCTGTCTACATGTCGGATATTGAATATACCAAACTGATCGAAGTCCAGGACAATCTGCTGACCGACACCGCCTTTTTGCGTTCATCGCTGGTTCAGTTGGGTATCAGCCCGGCTGAGGCGGACCAGATCACTACCATATTTGCACCCAACGATGCGATGATTTCGCCCCGCCCCCAGGTCACGCAGCTGGTTGATAACCAGATAACTTTGGCCGGGGTGCCTTGGGAAGTCATCATCACCCTGGGGCATACCTTCGGTCAGATCTGCCTGTTCAACCGGGAGCAGAACCTTCTCCTGGCAGGCGACCAGGTGCTGCCAGATATGTTATCGGTGATCCGTTTCCCAAATGATTCCGATGACAATCCCCTGGCGGAATATATTGCCTCACTCAGGCAGTTGGAAAGACTGGGGGATGTAGTGGCGCTGCCGGCCCACGGCGGGATCATTGAACATTTATCGCCCCGGATTGCGAAACTGATCGATTATCACCTGCAGCGCCTGGAGATAATTATCCAGAGCATCAAAGACGGGCATAATCAGGTGGGATCTCTAATAGACATGATGTTTGGATCCGGACTTGACTATATGGCCAGGTTTCTGGCCATCGGTGAGATTACTGCTTACATGATCTATCTGACCAAGGAACAGCGGATTCTGACCTTTGGGGCAGACACGGAAACGGAACCGATTACCTTTGCCTTAATGCCGGCAGGGGAGGGACCATCCGGGACATAGATGCCCGGATTATCAAGGCAAGGTGCTCATCCAGGGGGACACCATGGACAAAAAGATCAGCCTAATCAAATGGAGCCTGTTCTGGCTGGCGTTCACAATGCTGGTGCTGGGCGGCTGGTACTATATAGGCGGAAGGGCGCCGGTGGAGTGGATATCTCAGGAGATTTTCGACCAGCCTTCACCGGTGGAATTGATCCCGGAGAGCGAACGGACTACGGCGGACCTGATTCTGCTGGGCGCCCGCCGGGAGGCTCAAAATGGCACCCGGTACGATGCTGCCTATGCCGACTTGGAATATCCCGGAGGGGACGTGCCCTCTGACCGGGGGGCCTGCACCGATGTGGTGATCAGGGCTTTCCGCAATGCCGGGATGGATCTGCAGCAGTTGATCCACGAGGATATGCAGGATAATTTTGCGAGTTACCCCCAGCAATGGGGCAGTGCCGGGCCGGACTCAAATATCGATCACCGCCGTGTTCCAAACCAGATCCATTTTTTCGAAAACTATGGGCAGTCCCTGACCATTGAGGTGGAGGGGCAGTTGGACCAATGGCGG
>CAZDND010000176.1:0-3757 GCA_964506825.1 uncultured Syntrophothermus sp. | reverse complement strand
GATGCCGCTTTATAATGCTTATGATTGCCTGGTAATGATCTTCAATGTCACTGTGGAAATATCGTGAGTCCAACAAATCAATTGAAATACCTCCCAGGATATCGACTGCATGATTCATTTTTTCATGGTCAACTGCTTTAACGCAGGATTCCGCCGGAGGCCTTACGGGTGTATTTATGAACAATCTATCATATTTAAGCTTTTTTAACGCTTCGGAGTATTTCCCAAGTGATTCATCATCATCATTAATACCGTCAATCAACATAATCTCAATCCACAACTGCCCCTGATACTCTTCTGAAAATTTTTCTAAGCCGTCTTTGACCATTTTGAAATCAATCTTACCGTGCGGACGGTTGACTTTTTTAAACGATTCATCATCAAAAGCATCCATAGTGGGCAATACGATATCAGCCGTATACAATTCCGACCGCACATTCGCATCACACAAAAGTGCTCCGTTCGTAATAACAGCAACCGGCTTATCCGTTCTTTTCCGGATCTCGGAAACAAGTTCCCCTAGTCCCAGATACAGCGTGGGTTCGCCTTCACCAACAATCGTTACGACATCGAAATCAACCTCATTACTTAGGACTTCATCAAATTCATCCATGATTTCTTTAACCGCGAAAAACATCTGTCGCGAATTTGTCATGCGGTCTGTTCTACCCAACTGACAATAAATGCATGAATAATTACATACCTTCTTCGGAATAGGGCTAATTCCTAGAGATATGCCAAGTCTTCTGGATGGGACTGGTCCATACACATATTTCATTTCTTTCACCAGGGCGCACCTCCAGCATACTGTCAATAAAACTAAAAATAGTTAGAGGGGCTGACATTGTAGCCCCTCTTTAGATGCGTTGATACACTTATTTGTCTTTCAAACTAACCCTGTCACATCATTCTGTTATTTATTTTGCAAGCTTTTTTATTTCTTCTTCCACTTCTTCGGCACCTTCTGCATAAAACTTTTCTTCATCCGGATCAAGTTCCTTAAGCAATCTTAGAAATTCTCCGGCATGAACCCGTTCTTCATCAGCAATATCCTTGAGAACTTCAATTGCCAGTTTATTGTCGGTTGATTCAGCAAGCTGCATGTATAATTGAATTGCTTCATATTCTGCAGCAATCATAAATCTTATGGATCTAATTAATTCCTGGTCACTAATTTTCTTGTCTTTTTTAAGTCCAGAAAAAGGATGTCCAAAATCAGGCATATTCGTTACCTCCTCAGTTGTTTTTAGAGCGCTCTAGCTCCCATATTAAATGAGAGCTTAGGGTGCGAAATCTACATATAGTAACTATTTCCAGGCCCGCAGCCTAAAGATGTAGAAATGGAGATTTTGTCCAACAGGCCTTTTAATTGTCATAAGATTTATCTATCATTTTCATCGAGGAATATTCTCATAGTCTTATCAAATACATCCCTGGCTGCCCTCCCTGCCGCACAATCCATATCAACAATACTCTTTGCATTATTGATTGCTTTTACAGCATCCGAATCGTATGGTATCCTTCCAACAAAAGGCAGCTTGAAATTTTGACAAAACGCCTCAATTTTTTCTGTATTTTCAATGTTGGTATCATATTTATTGACACATACTGCTATTTTTGTCTGAAATTTTTCAGCAGTTTTAATGATGCGTTCCATATCACTAATACCTGATATTGAAGGTTCTGTAACTATTAATACCATGTCCACACCGCTCAGCGAAGCAATAACCGGACAACCTATCCCCGGCGATCCATCAATTATGGCAATTTTCGCATCTTGTGCCGCGGACGTCATCTGTTTTTTCACCTCTGTAACCAGCATACCAGAGGTACCGCTTCCCATTTTGAGTTGAGCAGTTGAAAATACCGCGTCATCAACATAAAGCATTAATTCTCCTGCTATTGTGGGTTTTAGCGAAATAGCATTGACTGGGCAAATAGCCTCGCAAACTCCACAGCCTTCACATGAAAAGGGATCAACCCTGTAGTCTGCATCCACAGATATTGCATCAAACCTGCAGTATTGTCTGCACAGATCGCATCGTATGCATAAGTCCAGGTCAATCTCAGCCTTGGGAAGTCCGTAATAGTCTGTTCTTCTAGGTTCATTGGTGTGGTCCATGACCAGGTGCAAATTAGGTGCATCCACGTCACAATCGGCATACACTTTCGCATTTGCTAACTTGATAAAAGCGCTGGCAATAGTAGTCTTGCCGGTGCCGCCTTTTCCACTAAGAATTAAGAGCTGTTTCATGTTGCACCTCCTTCGTCACAATGTTAAGCAGGGAAGAGAACACCTCCCGGTATTTTTCACTCTCTCTGACTGAAATCAATGCATTTGAATTCAGTGTCCCAAGCTCATTATCATAAGGAATCTTCCCAAGTATCTTTATGCCTTTATCTATACAGAATTTTTCAGAAGGATTTTCCCCATTTAGACACTTATTGAGAACCACCCCATGTGGCTTATTGAATAACCGGATGAGTTCATAAACCATATTGAGATTATGAAGACCAAATAAGCTCGGCTCGGCTACCAATATGCAATAGTCCGCATCTTTGACGCTTTCCATGACGATGCAGGCACTCCCTGGCGGACAATCAATGAAAGTCAATTTCTTACCTGCATCTTTGTCATCCAGAAGCTTTTTGATAATTGGGATCCCTGAAGCTTCCCCGGGGTTCAAAATTCCAGTGATTACTGTCACATTTTCTGAAATACCCTTTTGAACTTCTCCAATGACTTTATCTCTTTCTGACAAAGCTTTTTCAGGACAAATCATGACGCATCCCCCACAGGAATGGCAAATCTCTTCAAACACATACAATGAATTTCCAACATATGCCAGAGCATTAAACTTACAAAAATCAACACATTTACGGCAGCCGTTACATAGTTTTTCATCTACCACATATGGAATCTTGACTGATACCTTTTCCGACTCAATCTTCTCCGGTTTAAAAAAAAGATAACCGTTCGGCTCCTCCACATCACAGTCAATATAGACCGCTTCTATTGCTGCTGCAGCCAGATTAACAGACACCAAGGTTTTACCGGTCCCCCCCTTGCCGCTTAACACAGCTATCTTCATACTACTCGCCTCCATGGCCATGAAATCCAGCATGAATATCATAGAGTAATGATAACTTGCCGTCTTCAAAGGCTGCGATATTTGCTTTGATCGATTCGTTAATCGTTTTATATATTTTTACATTGCCTGCATTGATTACCTCTGCAGCGTTCTCACCGCATCGTGGGGTAAGCAAGGCACCTACCTGACTGTCTGCAACAATCTGCGCCGCCTTGATTCCTGCACCACCCTGAGTAGCTGCCGCACTATTATCCAAAAAGAAACTTTCCTTATTCTCCGTATCATAAATAAGGAAATATGGTGCACGCCCAAAAGATATACAAACACTGCTTTCCATTGTTTTGTCATCTACTGGCATGGCTATTTTCATCAGGTATCCTCCTCGTTATCGTGTGGTTCTTGTTTACAACATTCATCCCACGCTATTCTTCGATATCTTCCACAACCATGTACCCGCTCAGTTTGGATGTAGAGTTTATAATCTCTGCCTTTGATTTTGAAAATATTCCCATTAACTGAGGACTCGGTGATCTTGTTTCGTGCAACCCTATAAATATTTTGACCATCAGCACCTGCGACCTGCATCTTTTCGCCACCTCGTTTCTGAGTGAAGTCTTCGAGGTATATAAGGCGGTTAGCGTAATACTCTTCGACTGTCGTTCATA
>CAZDND010000175.1:0-3759 GCA_964506825.1 uncultured Syntrophothermus sp. | reverse complement strand
ACCGAGCGGGTGTGCGCTTCGGTGAACATCGGCACTACCAAGGCGGGCATCAACATGGATGCGGTGCGCCTAATGGGCAACATCATCAAGGAGACGGCTCAACTGACCGCTCATCAGGACGGTCTGGGGTGCGCCAAACTGGTAGTTTTTTGCAATGCTCCCGAGGATAATCCGTTTATGGCCGGGGCTTTTCACGGTATAGGGGAGCCGGAAACAACTATCAACATCGGGATCAGCGGTCCAGGCGTAATCCTGGAGGTAGTAAAAAAACTCTCCGGAGAAGATCTGGGGACGGTAGCCAACCAGATAAAGAATACCGCCTTTAAGATCACTCGGGTGGGTGAACTGGTGGGCAGGGTAGCCAGCCAAAGACTGGGGGTCCCTTTTGGAATAGTAGACTTGTCGCTGGCCCCGACTCCAACCCCGGGAGACAGCGTAGCCGAGATACTGGAAGCTATCGGTCTGGAAAGGTGTGGGGCCCCAGGCACTACAGCCGCCTTGGCTATGTTGAATGATGCCGTCAAGAAGGGTGGAGCGATGGCATCTTCCTTTGTGGGAGGGCTCTCGGGAGCTTTTATACCTGTCAGCGAAGACCTGGGCATGATCCGGGCGGTCGAGGATGGGGCTTTGACTATTGAGAAACTGGAAGCTATGACCTGCGTGTGTTCTGTAGGGCTGGACATGATAGCCATACCTGGTGATACCTCGGCCACAACCATTTCCGGCATAATAGCCGACGAAGCAGCTATCGGCATGATTAATCGCAAGACCACCGCAGTCAGGCTCATTCCGGCCCCGGGCAAGAAGGAAGGCGATTGGGTGGAGTTCGGAGGCTTGTTGGGCAGAGCGCCGATCATTGCAGTCAACCGCTTCGATTCCAGTGCCTTTATCGGGCGCGGGGGAAGGATTCCGGCTCCGCTCCAGGCACTCAATAATTAGCGCCAGTTGGGATTATCTCCGGGAAGAGGCAGAAGCCAATTCTTCCTCCTTAGGGTTAACCACCGGTATAATGGTATAATTAGATTTGGGGTGTCGGGGATTGGAGAATAAGCAGGAACAGCAGCTTAACCAGATCGAGGAGAAGTTGTCGGGGAAGATCGACGAGCTTTCCCAGGGGATGGCAAATATGAGATTGGCGGAATACCTGGATTTGTTGGAGAGACCCCGAAAGCTGCTGTACCTTAATTTCTTGGTAGGCCTGGCCCGGGGATTTGGGATGGCAATAGGGTTTACTCTGTTGGCAGCGATTGTAGTCTGGCTGCTGCAGAGCTTGGTAGTGCTCAATTTGCCGGTAATAGGAGACTTCATCGCCGAGATGGTTAGAATGGTACAGGCGAATCTGCAATAAATAGCTCACTCTGGGGATACGAGGTGAGTTTTTCTCTGGTTAAAAAGGACTGCGCCAGGACCTGGCGAAACAGGACCAGCAACTATGGAGAAAGGAGGAGCTCGTTTTGAGAATAGGGGTTTTTTCGGACAGCTATCGCCCTTATACGAGCGGGGTGGTTACCTCGATTTGCACATTTAAGAAAGAGATGGCGGTAATGGGCCACGAAACATTTATTTTTGCGCCCAACTACCCCAACTACAAGGATGATGAGAAAAACGTTTTCCGATTTTTTTCGTTGCCAGCACCCAGCAACCATGATTTCAGCGTACCGCTTCCCGCCTGGCACCGGGTACTGAGGGTCGCCAAGAAGCTGGATCTGGATATAATCCACGTACATTCACCCTTTATCATGGGACAGATAGGCGCCCGATGTTCACGCAAGCTGAATATACCTTTGGTATTTACCTACCACACTCTTTACGACCAATACCTTCATTACGTACCGATGGGAGAGGTTTTAGCCCGGGATCTGGTGCAGAAATACAGCAGTTACTTTGGTAATCTTTGTGATCTGGTGATTGCTCCGTCTTCGGAGATTCTTACCATGATTCAGGGATTTGGAGTAACCAGCCCAATCGAGGTCATTCCCACTGGTGTAGATGTGGATAAATTCAGATCAGGCAATCCTGACTGGTTAAGACAGGAATTCAATATACCTGCCGCCACCAAAATCTGTCTTTTTGTGGGGCGGCTCAACAAGGAAAAGAACCTCGGTTTCCTGATCGAGGCTTTTAATAGGGTGCGGCAGCAACATGAGGCAGTATGTCTGGTCATTGTAGCCAGCGGACCCCAGGAGAAGGAACTCAAAAGACTAGTGGTAAATCTGGGAATGAACCTTGGCAGGGAGGTTATTTTTACCGGTATGCTGCCACCGGAAAGAGTAGTGGATGCCTATCGCGGAGGAGACATTTTCACCTTTGCCTCAGTCACCGAGACCCAGGGCATAGTCTTGGTAGAAGCCATGGCCGCAGGATTGCCGGTGGTGGCGGTGCGGGGATCGGGAACCGACGATATGGTACAGCATGGTCGGCAGGGAATGCTGGTGGAGCAGGACATCGATCTCTTTGCCGATCAGGTGTTGGAGATGTTGAGGGATGACCAGCAGCGCAATAAATTATCCGAGCAGGCTATCGACCGGGCCTACGAACTGTCGGCCATGGCCATGGCAAGCAAGCTGGAACAGCAGTATCTTCATGTAATGGAGGAAAAGCACAGTCAGGACTTGATCATGCGGTCCAGCTAGGGGCAGACCTGGACTGGCTGGAGGGGCGGGAACCGAACCAGGATAATATCAGCTGGTTTCCAGCGGGTTCAGCCAGGGATCGAAGTATCGCAGGCTCTCAGAAACCCAGGAGGAGGTTTGCCGGATGAAGATAAACCAATCGATTCACGCCTTGCATCCTTCCCGAGGGAGTCTGGTGTACACTGTCTACACCGATGCCGGGCTGGTATTGGTTGACTGCGGATCCCATCCCGGCGGCGCGGCGGAGATCATGGATTATATAACCTGCAGACTCCATGAAAAGGAGACCCGGTTGCAGTATGTATTTCTAACTCACTGGCATTGCGATCATGTGGGGGCTGCTGAGGAGATCAGGGACAGAACCGGGGCCCGGATCGTCTGCCCTAAAATGGATGCTTCCTATCTCGGCGGCGAAAGTTCGGTAGATTTCTTCATGGGCATGCCTATGCCCCGCAACGGTCTCAATCCGATCTTCAAGGGCGTTTGCGTTGCCGGCTACCGCTTCATGCAGGCGAACACCAAGCCTCTCAGACCAGATCTGTTGGTGGAGGAGGGGGACTCACCCTTTGGACCCGATTGGTCCATACTGAACCTGCCGGGCCATACCCCGGGAAGTTCAGGGTTGTGGTCGCCGGATCAAAAGGTGCTGTTCGCCGGCGATACGGTTATCGCCTGGGGAAAGAGGCTGATTAGGGTATTGCCATTCTTAATCGATAACGAGGATGACATTGAACAATCGCTGGATAGAATATACCAACTGGGTCAAATAAACTGGCTGCTGCCAGGACATTTCAATCCCGTCAGACTTAACCGGGCTTTAATGGTCCGCTGACTGATTCCACCAAGGATATCTGACCAACAGGAGAGTTTTAAGTGCGTTTTTTATTGATTCTGCTTACTATTACCGGGCTGGATCAGATCCTTAAAACAGCAGCCCGGTTGTACCTGGCGAACATCGGGGAGGTACCTGTGGTTGAACCGTTCTTTTACCTTAATCTCGTCAAGAACGATGGGGCAGCCTTTGGAATGTGGGCAGGAAACACCTCTGTTTTCATTGGGGTGGCGATAATCGCGGTGCTTGGCATCGCCGCCTATGTAATCATAGAGCGTCCACCCGCCCTAGTGG